>SKJO01000291.1 GCA_007121975.1 Nitriliruptoraceae bacterium
CGGTCGTGCCGAGCCGCTCGCGCAGGGCCAGCAGCCGATCGGCACCGACGTCGAAGTCCCCCGGCGACGTGCTCAGCAGCACCCCGATCAGCCGCAGCAGCTCCGCACCCCCCGAGCTCAGGACCTCGACGGTCGGGGCGGCGTTGGTGGGGCCGGTACTGCGCAGGTCCACCATCCGCACGGTGGCGCTCCTCGATCGGACGGCGCGAACCCACGCCGTCGTACGTTCGATGCGGGTCGGACGCCGGAAGGCTACCGGTCCGGCGGGCATGAGACACGTGGCCCCGGTCGCCGGCCGCGGCCGGCGTCACGCGCATTTGACATCCATGCGAGCCGCGCTGGACTGGCCGTTCGATCACGGCCGATCCACGCATCATTGAGGCGACGAAGTCTGTCCAACGAGATGGATCAAAACGTTTGACAGACATCGAACAATATGGTTCGATGAGGGTCGAACAAGGAGGGGTGCCAATGCTCACTCACCACACCACTGAGTTGCTCGCCGCTGACCGCATGGCGCACTTCGAGCGCACCGCACGCGAGGAGCGCACCAGCCGCAGCCTGCGGCCCCGTCGCCGGGCGGCCACCGGCCGCGGCCGCACCGCGCTCGAGCGAGCCGAGCTGCGCAAGGCGGCCTGAGTCCTCGCGCTCACGTTCCCAGTCGCCCCTGACGACGGCCCCTGACCGCCACCCCTGACCGCCACCCCTGACGATCGCTTCTGGCGTCCAACCCGCGCGCACCGGCGCCGGGTCCTCCACCAGCCGCGCCCCACGGCTGCGGGAGGATCCGGCGCTTCGTGCGTGAGGTTCGGCACGCTCAGGGGCGTCCGGCGGTCAGCTCCTCGGCACGCTGCCCGAGTTCGGCGAGCAGGAACGCCTCGGTCAGACAGGCTCGCGTGAGGTCCTCGAGGTGCACGGACTCGTCCTCGCCGTGGGCGTTGGAGGCCGGATCCTCGATCCCGACCAGCAGGCACGGCGCCCCGTCGAACGCGGCACTGAACGGCTCGACGAACGGGATCGACCCGCCGCAGCCCAGCGCCGCCGGCTCGCGCCCGTAGCCGGCGGTCATGGCTGCGACCGCCGCGTCCCAGGCCGGCCCCGACGGCTCCATGGTCCAGGCAGCGTTGTGCTGTCCGAGGGCCACCTCGATCTCGGCGCCGAAGGGGGCGGCCGCGTGCAGGTGCGCGCGCAGCGCCCCGAGCGCCCGTTGCGGGTCCTGGCCCGGCGCCAACCGGCACGACAGGCGGGCGCGCACCTGAGCGAGCAGCGTGTTGGAAGCCTGGGCAACGGGCGTGACGTCCATCGCGGTCGGGGTGATCGTCGGCTGCATCCACAGCCGTTCGAGCACGCCGTGGTCGGGGTCGCCGACCAGCCGCACGCCGTCGAGCAGCCCCGCGTCGTGGCGCAGCGCCTCCTCGTCGACCTCGAGGGCGGCGAGCCGTGCCCGCTCCGGGGACGAGGGCACCCGCACGTCGTCGGCGAACCCGGGCACGGCCACCGCACCATGCTCGTCGTGCAGCGTGGCCAGCAGCCGAACCATCGCGGTGAGCGCGTCGGGTACCGCCCCGCCCCACATCCCCGAGTGCACCGGCTGGCGCAGGGTGCGCAGGGTGACGGTGACGTCCGCCATCCCCCGCAGCGCGTAGGTGATCCCCGGCCACCCCACCTGCCAGTTGACGAGGTCGGTGAGCACGATCACCTCGGCGCGCAGCCGCGGACCGTGGGCGGCGAGCAGGGCGGCGAGGTGGGGGGATCCGATCTCCTCCTCGCCCTCGATCACGACCTTGACGTTGACCGGGAGCGATCCCCGCGCGGTCAGCCACGCCCGGATCGCGGCGACGTGCGCCAGAATCCCCGCCTTGTCGTCGGCGGCGCCGCGCGCGTAGAGCCGGCCATCGCGTTCCGTGGGGGTGAAGGGCGGTGAGGACCAGCGGGCGGCGGTGCCGACGGGCTGCACGTCGTGGTGGGCGTAGAACAGCACGGTCGGTGCCTGCTCGCCCGCGCCGAGCCAGGCGCCGGTGACCGCGGGCGCAGCCTGCGGCGCCTCCGGGAGCCGCAGCACCTCGACGTCCTGCAGGCCGGCCTCACGCAGCAGGTCGGCGGTGGCCAGCGCCGAGGCCTCCACGTCGTCGGCGTGGTCGGGCAGCGCGCTGATCGACGGGATACGCACCAGCTGCTCGAGCCAGCGGCGGGTGTCGGGCAGCTGCTCGGCAAGGGTCGCGGCCACGTCGTGCAGGCCGTCGGGCACGCGGGTGGTGCGGGGCAGGGCGGTCAGCGGATGGCTCCCTTCAGGGTCGGCACCCCGCGATGCTAGGGCCTGCCGTGGGGCCGGCGACCGCGGGTCTTTCCCTTCCGGGCTCGGCGCCGACTAACCTCGGCCCACGAAGCAGACGTGGAGGCGCCAACGTGGGACAGGCAGCAGACGCATGGCAGGAGCTGTCGAAGATGCTCACGGCCGGTGACGTGTCGGGAATCCCCGAACTCTACGGGGCGGATGCGCTCTACCTCGAGCCCTACAACCCGCCCCACCGCGGAAACCTGCTGATCCAGGCCTACCTCAAGGACTGGCTCGGCGGCAAGGACGACATCGAGATCGAGGCGACGCGGATCGTGGAATCCGACGACGCGCTCGGGGTCGAGTGGGCGATCTCCTACACCGCGGCGGGGCGACGCTGGAAGGCGCTACCGCGCGCCAGCTTCTTCGGATTCGACGAGCAGGGCCGCATCGCCTACCACCGCGACTACACCTGAGGCCGGCTCAGTCGTCGCGGAGCAGGAAGCGCCACGCCAGCGCGCCCAGCACCAGCGCGCCGGCCAGTGCCGCCACGACCTCGGTGCGCCCCGCCCCGCCGGAGGGATGCTGGTCGCGGGTGCGGACGGTGGCGTGGAAGTCCCGCACCTCCCAGTCCATCGCCAGCGCGGCCGCGCGCAGCTCACGGTCGGGGTTGACCGCCACCGGGTGCCCGACCTTGGAGAGCATCGGTAGGTCGGTGATCGAGTCCGAGTAGGCGTAGCACGCGGACAGGTCGTAGCCGCGTACCTCGCCGACCTGCTCGATGGCGGTGGCCTTCGCGCCCGCGTAGGCGTAGAACTCCAGCGTGCCGTCGTAGCGGCCCTGCTCGTCGATGCCCGAGCGGGTCGCGATCACGTCGCGGATGCCCAGGTGCGCCGCATAGGGCTCGACGATCTCCTCGCCGCCGGAGGACACGATCCACACGTCGCGTCCGGCTCGGCGGTGCTCGGCGATGAGGTCCAGCGCCTCCTGGTAGGCCAGCGGGGCGATGACCTCCTCCATGACCTCGCGGACCAGCCGGCGGATGCGCTCGGCTTCCCAGCCGCGGGTCAGCTCCAGCGCGGCGCTGCGGGCCTGCTCCATGCGTTCGTGGTCGGCGCCGACGAGCTGGTAGACGGCCTGCGCGTACATCGTCTTGATGACGGTGGTGGGGCTGAGCAGCCCGTCGCGCACGAAGGTGCGGCCCATCACCAGCGTCGAGGAGCGCTCGATGATGGTCTTGTCGAGGTCGAAGAACGCGGCCTGCTTCGCGCCGGTGCGCCGCAGGGAGACGCGGCGAAGCATGCTGTCGGAGAGCCGGTCGGCCCCGGGGCGGGCGTAGCGCTGCTCGATGTCGGCCTCGGGCCGGTCGCGCAGGGACTCCTCGGCGGCGAGCAGCACCTCTTCGGGCTCGGGGGCATCCCCCCCGGCCTTCGCCTGCCCCGTGCCCTGCGGTTCCTCGCTCACGCTCGGCCCTCCTCTCCGCCGCGAGATCGTAGCGCTTCGTCCACAGCCTGCCGGGGGTGGTCCGGCCGTCCGGGACCTGCTGCGCGTACGGTCCGATCGCTGATCTCGGCCGGCCATCCGGGGGAGGACCCATGCCAGCCACCTCGTCCACGACCGCGCTGCCGGTGCTGCTCGCGCTCTCCGGCCGGATTGCCGAGCCCGTGCGTCGGCACGTGGAGGGCATGCTCGGCTGGCAGAGCGTCGACGCTGCCGAGGGCGGGCTGGTGCCGGCAGCGATCCGGCTGACCGACGTCACCGGGGCGTTGGCCACGGGTCGGGCCGCCGCCCGGACCGGCGCTGGAAGCGAGCCGGCGGCGCTGCCCACCCTGCTGCTGGTGGCCGCCACCGACCCGCCCGCCGAGGCCGCCC
>SKJO01000029.1 GCA_007121975.1 Nitriliruptoraceae bacterium
GAACCGGGTCTTCTTCCCCGTCGACTACGGGCTGGGGGTGATGCGCTACGCGCCCTCCCGGTGGATGTCTCCCCTCTTCGCCATCCCACCGATCGTGGGCCACAGCGGTTCGACCGCGACCTGGCTCTTCCACTGTCCGGACCTCGGCATCGTGACTGCCGGCACCTTCGACGTGGCTCGGCCACCCTTGCCGTTCCGGTTCCTACCACGGGTGCTGCGGGCTGTCGCGAGATCCGACCTGGGAACATGAGCCATCGGGGCGCCCGCACACCCTGGCCCCGAGCACTCGCGCCCCGCGTCAAAGCCGCCCCGCCCCGGCGCGCGCCGCGTCTGTGCGACACGCCCGTAGTCCCTATCCGGCGGGCAACGCCTCGGCTGACGGCGCCCCCGCTTGTGAGTCGATCATCAACACCTGACCGCCGAGCCCGTGTACTGCTGAACGCTGCCGCCGGCAGCCCGAGCCGGTGGATGGCCGGACAGCGGCCAGCACCATGTGGACCGCAGCGCGTTACTACGCTACCGTCGTAGCAACGTGGTTCCTCCCACGCGACAGGTGCCTGTGGTGCCGCAGCTCCAGCCGATCGCGCGGCGCACCTTCCTGCGCCACGGCCTCGTCGGCTCGGTCGGCGCAGGCGTCGGCGGGTTCGCGCTCGCGTCGCTGGGCTTCCTGTGGCCGCGGCCGGGTGACGGCCTGACCGGCGAGATTCCGCTCGGCGACGCGACCGAGCTGGCCGAGCGGATCGTCTCGCAGCGGACCCCGGTGCGCGTCCCGGCCGCGGGCATCTCGATCGTCGTGTGGGACCCGAGCGTCGGGGCTGCCCAGCGCAACTACGGACAGCACCACCGGGCGCTGCTGGACGAGACGACCGCGCTCATGGCGCTCGACTCGGCGAACTGTCCCCACCTGGGTTGCGCCGTGCCGTGATGCCAGAGCTCCCAGTGGTTCGAGTGTCCCTGCCACGGGTCCCGTTACAACCGGTGGGGGGAGTGGACCGCGGGCCCGGCTCCGAGGGGGCTGGACCGCTACGCGTCCACCATCGACACCGCGACCGGCGAGTTCGTCGTCGACCTCGGGACGTTGCTGACCGGACCGGCCCGCACGGCCAACGCGCTCGAGCAGAACCCCGAGGGGCCGGCGTGCGTGGACGTCTGACGCAGCCGGTCGCAGTGGGGCCGACCGCGCAGGGTTCAGCTCCCTGGCCGATGCGTATCCAGGGGCCGCGTGCCGGTTCCCGACCGCGCAGCCCGGACCCCCGAACACGAGCCAGGACCCGCCACCGACTGCACCTGGCAGGGCCGAACGGTCTGCTTCCCGCGGCCGGCGTCGGCCTGCTCCGGCAACGGCGCGTTCGACTGGCCCGCGGCCAACGCCTCCAGCCACGGCTTGTACGACCTCCCGTCCGAGGCCTGGCACTGGTCCACGTCGGGACGCTGACGGGTGGCGTAGTGCGCGCGATCAGTGTCGGTCGCGGCGCTCCCGGCAGCAGCCGTCACGGTCGCGGTCGCCAGAGCCGTGACCGCCGCAGCAGTGGCTCCCACCGCGCGGCCCGTCGGCGTGCTCGACGGTGGGCAGGTGCGTGCCGGTGGTCGACTGCTCGGAGCCACAGGTGCAGCCGTCGTGTCCGCAGCTCATCAGGTGTCCTCCTCGTGGTGGTCGGTCCGGGTCAGGGGCGGCCGGTGGCCGCCGGTGCCGGCTGGGCGGCGGCGACCTCGACATGGGGGAGCTCTCCTGTCGTGGCCGCGGGCGTGTCGAGCTCGGGTGGGCGGTAGCGGCGCAGACGGTTGGCGTTGCCCACCACCGACAGGGAGGAGGCAGCCATGGCGGCGGCTGCGATCATGGGGTTGAGGAGCAGCCCGACGACCGGGTAGAGCACGCCGGCGGCGATGGGGATGCCGGTGGTGTTGTAGCCGAAGGCGAACACCAGGTTCTCCTTGATGTTGCGCATGGTCGCCCGCGACAGGGTGATGGCGGTGACGATGCCGCGCAGCTCGCCGGCGATGATGGTGATGTCGGCGGCCTCCATCGCGACGTCGGTGCCGGTGCCGATGGCGATCCCGACGTCCGCTTGGGCCAGGGCGGGCGCGTCGTTGATGCCGTCACCGACCATCCCGACCCGTCTGCCCTCGGCCTGCAGGCGGCGCACCTGGGTGGCCTTGTCCTCGGGCAGGACCTCGGCCAGCACCCTGCTGATGCCGACCTGCCGGGCGATCGCGGCGGCGGTGCGGGCGTTGTCGCCGGTGATCATCACGACCTCGAGGCCGAGGCGGCGGAGGGTTGCGACCGCGGCGGCGGAGTCGGGCTTGACCGTGTCAGCGACCGCGAGCACACCTGCAGGGTGGCCGTCGACGGCGATGAGCATGGGGGTCTTGCCGGCCTCGGACAGCGCGGTCGCGTGTTCGTCGAGCCCGTCGAGGGCGATTGCGGCGTCGGTGAGCAGGCGGCGGTTGCCGACCAGCACCTGCCGGCCGGCGACGGTGACCTCGATGCCCTTGCCGGTGATCGAGTCGAAGCTTTCCGGTTCGGTCAGCTCGATCCCACGGTCGGTCGCACCACGGACGATCGCCTCCCCGAGCGGGTGCTCGGAGGAGCGCTCGGCGGAGGCGACCAGCGCCAGCAGGGCGTGCTCGTCCCACCCGTTGACCGGTACGACGTCGGTGAGCGCGGGGCGGCCCTGGGTGATGGTGCCGGTCTTGTCCAGGATGACGGTGTCGAGCTTGTGGGCGGTCTCCAGCGCCTCGGCGGAGCGGATCAGGATGCCGTGCTCGGCGCCCTTGCCGGTGCCGACCATGATCGACAGCGGGGTCGCCAGCCCGAGCGCGCAGGGGCAGGCGATGATCAGCACCGTCACCGACGTGCCGAGCGCGAAGATCAGCGCCGGGTCGGGACCGAACACGAACCACACCACGAAGGTGGTGATCGCGACGAAGATCACCGTCGGGACGAAGTAGGAGGCGACCAGGTCGACCAGCCGCTGGATCGGGGCCTTGGACGCCTGGGCGTCCTGGACGAGCCGGACGATCTGGGCCAGCATCGAGTCGGCCCCGACCTTGGTCGCCTTCATCTTGAACGCGCCGGTCTGGTTGAGGGTCGCGCCGATGACCTCGTCCCCGGCCGTCTTCTCGACCGGGATCGACTCGCCGGTGACCATCGACTCGTCCAGCGTCGAGGCACCCGAGAGGATCTCGCCGTCGACGGGGACCTTCTCGCCCGGCCGCACCAGCACGACGTCGCCCGGGACGACCTCGTCGACCGGGACCTCGACCTCGGCATCGTCACGGAGCACGCGGGCGGTCTTGGCCTGCATGCCCATCAGCTTCTTGATCGCCTCGCCGGTGCCGGCCTTGGCGCGGACCTCGAGCAGCCGACCGAGCAGGATCAGGGTGATGATCACCCCGACCGCCTCGTAGTAGACCGCCCGCAGCGCCTCGGGCAGCAGCCCCGGCGCGACCGTGACCACCAGGCTGTAGGTGAACGCCGCGATCGTGCCCAGCGTGATAAGCGAGTTCATGTCCGCGGTCCGACGCCGCAGCGCCGCCCAACCCGAGCGGTGGATCGGCCACCCCGTGTAGACGAACACCGGCGCGATCAGGCCCAGCTGCACCCACGCGACGTGCATCCAGTCGGGCACCGGCAGCCCGAACAGGTCACCGGCCATCACCGCGTACACCGTCGGCAGCGTCAGCAACGCGCCGAGCAGCACCCGACGCCCCAGATCACCGATCTCGGCGCGCCGCGCCTTCGCCTCCTCGTCGCCGTCGGACAGGCCGCCGAACTCGTCGAGCGGCCGCAGCCGATACCCGGCGACCGCCGACGCCTCGGCGAGGGCCGACACCCCGACCTGGTCGGGATCGAAGGAAACCGTGACCCGCCCGGTCGCGAGGTTCACCCCCACCGACTCGATGCCCGGCAGGGCACCGATGGCGTCCTCGACGGTGGCCACACACGACGCGCACGTCGCGGTGTCCACCAGCGCGAGCTCCGCCCGTTCGCTGCGCGACCTCGCCCGGGGACCGGTCGGGTCGGCTCCGGCCCCCTCGGGGAGATCGTCGGCCAGGGCGGCGCCGTCGGTCCCGGCCGGCTCGACCACCAGCCGGCCGCGCACCATGTTCATCCCGCACGCGAAGGTGAACTC
>SKJO01000388.1 GCA_007121975.1 Nitriliruptoraceae bacterium
GGCCCGCAGCGCCCTGCCGTGGCCGGGCACCCCGGCCGCGCAGCTGTGGGAGGCCGCCACCCGCATGCGCGAATCGCGGGGCGACGGGCACCTGGCGTGTCTGGTCGAGGCGGACCTCGACGGCGTCGAGTGCCACCTGACGGTGGTGGGCGATCGCCCGCGGGTGCGCGAGCAGTTGATGCAGCTGCGCGGCTGGACCAGCGAGGACCTCGACGCGGCCGCGCTCCGGCTGCGCGAGCGCGGGTTGCTCGCGGCCGACGGGACCATGACCGAGGCGGGTCGCGTCCTGCGCGCCCGGATCGAGACCCGGACCGACGAGCTGGCGGCCACGCCGTGGCGGCGGCTGGGCGTCGACGCCAGCCAGCGGCTGCACACGCTGCTGGACACGCTGGCGGCACCCCTCGCCGCCGCGGGGTTCCTGCCCTCGGTGGTCACCCGCCGCGTGACCGGCTGACCTGCTTGGGTGAGCGGCGCAGCAGCCATACCCCGGCGAGGAGGCCGAGCCCGACCGAGCCGGCGCCGGCCAGCCACACACCACGGCCCGGGCTGCCCTCGGCCGGTTCGGCGGCCAGCGGCGTGAGGTCCCAGGGCTGCTCGGGGTCGGTCGCGGTGTGCGCCGCCGAGCGGATCGTGCCGTCGACGCTGAAGGTGCGGTAGTCCGGGTCGCGGTCGTGCAGCATGGAGATGTGCAGGTCCACCTGCTCGACCTGCTGCGGGCAGGTGAAGCGCAGCTCGACCCCGCGCTCGAGCGGATCGTGGGTGGCGATCACCTCGCCGTCGCAGCCCCGCCCGGCCTGGCCGACGCGGATGTGCTCGAGCAGGTAGTCGCGCAGCTGCGGCGACGAGGCGAAGGCGTCGAGCTCGGCGTCGGTCGGCAGATCCTCGAGGGGGCCGCCGAGGTAGGCGAGCATCGCCGACTCGGGCAGCAGGCCGATGGCGACGCCCACGTCGACCATGTCGTCGGGCGCCGCGCTCCAGACCACCGTCAGGGTGCGCCCCTCGGCGCTGAGCCGGGCATGGGGCAGCTGGCTCGAGGCGTGGCCGTACACCGGCGTGGCGAACAGCACGAGCAGCGCGACCGTGGCGATGACCGCCCGGATGGCTGGGGCCGAACACCGCGGTGGGCTCACGTCGGTTCGGTCAGCCCGTCGAGCACGGCGGTGGCGTGGTCGCCGAGGCGGTCGATGGCGTAGCCCCCCTCCTGGATGAGCAGCAACGGCCGGCGCAGGTCGCGCAGCACCCGGCCGATGCGCGGGTAGGCGCCCGCGCTCAACGCCAGCGAACCGATCGGGTCGGCGCTGGAGGTGTCGAACCCGAGCGACACCACCACCGCGAGCGGATCGTGGTCGTGGACCACCTCGGCCGCGGTGTGCAGCACCCGCAGGTAGGCGTCGTCGGTGGTGCCCGCCGGCAGGGGCAGGTTGTGGGTGGCGCCGTGGCCCGGACCCTCGCCGCGCTCCTCGACGCTCCCGGTGAAGAACGGGTAGAGGTGGTTGGTGTCGGCGTGGAGCGAGACCAGCAGCACCTGTCCGTCGCGCCAGAAGATGTCCTGCGTGCCGTTGCCGTGGTGGACGTCGAGGTCGAGCACCGCCACCGGCCCGTGCTCGGACAGACGGCGGGCGGCGATGGCCGCCTGGTTGAACAGGCAGAAGCCCCCGTAGAAGTCGGTACCGGCATGGTGGCCCGGGGGACGCGACAGGGCGTAGACCGCCTCGGTGCCCCCGAGCAGCAGGTCGGCGCCGGTCACGGCCAGGTCGACCCCGGCCCGCGCGGCGGCGTAGGTCCCGGCCACGATCGGAGTGGCCGTGTCCGCGCACCACCAGCCCGCCGCCCCGAGCGCCGCGCTCGGGCAGCGGCCGGAGCGCAGCGCGGCCGGGGTCGGGAAGGTGTCGGGGATCATCACCTCGGGACCGCCGGCCGCGACCCACTGGGCATGGCCGTGCCGGGCGAACTCGACCATCGCCGGATCGTGCACGGTGGTCAGCACCGCGTCGTCGCAGGGTTCGGGCGCGGCGATGCGGTAGCCGGCCGCCCGCAGCGCCCCGGCGATGGCATCGATGCGGGCCGGCTGTTCCCAGACTGGCGCCACGTGCTGCCCGGCGTTGATCTCGAACGGCGGGTCGTGGCTCCGGTGGCGG
This sequence comes from Nitriliruptoraceae bacterium, assembly GCA_007121975.1. GTDB lineage: Bacteria > Actinomycetota > Nitriliruptoria > Nitriliruptorales > Nitriliruptoraceae > SKJO01. Next base: position 2,139 of record SKJO01000388.1, read on the forward strand.
TCGTCGCCGAGGATGACGGGTTGCATGGCCTCGACCCTAGCCAGCGCGGCTCGGGTACGCTGCGAGGTGTTCGCAGCTTCCATGGACCCCTGGGGGCCCCATGTCCGACCCGAGCCGTTCGGACCCGCCCGCCGTGCTCGTCACGGGGGCCAGCGCCGGGTACGGAGGGCGGGCGGTGCTCCACGACCTCAGCCTGCGGATCGAGGCCGGGGAGCTGGTGGGCCTGGTGGGTCCCTCGGGGGCGGGCAAGACCACGCTGCTGCGGTTGCTCACGGGCCGGGCCGACCTGCTCGCCGGGCAGGTGGAGGTCCTCGGCCACCGCCCCAGCCGCCGACGTCCACCCCCGCAGGTGGGGTACGTCCCGCAGCTCGACCAGGTCGACTGGGACTTCCCCCTCACCGTCGAGCAGGTCGTGCTGCTCGGTGAGGGCTCCTGGGGGGCACGCCGACCGTGGTTCTCCCGCCGGGAACGCGCGGCGGCTCGTGCGGTGCTCGAGCGGCTCGGCATGGGCGCGCTCGCCGCGCGCAGTATCCGGGCGCTCTCGGGTGGTCAGCGCCAGCGGATGTTCCTGGCGCGGGCCCTGCTGCACGACCGGCGCCTGCTGCTGCTCGACGAACCCACCAGCGGGGTCGACGTCGCGACCCGGCGCGAGGTGCTCGGGGTCCTCGACGAGCTGCGCGCCGAGGGTCGGGCCGTGGTGCTGACGACCCACGATCTCAACCAGGTCGCCGCGCTGCTGCCCCGGGTGGTGTGCCTGAGCGACACCGTGACCGCCGACGGCCGGCCGACCGACGTGCTCACCCCGGCCGTGCTCGAACGCACCTACGGCGCCCCGATGCGGGTGCTCAGGGACGGCAACCGGATCGTGGTCGTCGACCAGCTGTCACCGATCGCCCCCGCCCCGGACCTCGCCGACCTCGACCGGGTCCTCGCCCGGTGAACGAGGTCCTCCTCGAGCCGCTCGGCTACCCGTTCTTCGTCCGCGCGCTGCTCGCGGGGTCGCTGGTCGGTGCGCTGTGCGGCGCGCTGTCCACGTTCGTGGTGCTGCGCCGGATGAGCTACATCGGCCACGGTCTGGCGCACGCCGTGCTCGGTGGGGTGGGGGTCGGGCTGGCGTTCGGGGCCGATCTGTACGTCGGCGCGCTGGTGGCCACGATCGTGGCCGGGGTGCTCATCGACCGCGTCTCGCGTCGTGAGGGCCTGCACGCCGACGCGGCCATCGGCATCGTCACCACCGCGATCTTCGCCGCCGGGGTCGCGATCCTCGCGGTGGTCCCGACCCGGGTCAGCCTCGAGGCGCTGCTGTTCGGCACCATCCTCGGCGTGGACCGGCTGGACCTGGCCGTGGCCGGCGGCGTCGCGGTCGCCTTCGCCGCCGTGCTGCTCGCGCGCTACCGCCCGCTGGTCTTCACCACCTTCGACCCCGAGGTGGCGGCGGTCCACGGGGTACGCACCGGGCGCATGGAGGCGCTGTTCCACCTGCTCACCGCGGCGGTCGTGGTCGCCAGCGTGCGGGTGCTGGGGGTGCTGCTGATCGCCGCGGCCGTGGTGATCCCCGCCGCCACGGCCCGCCTGCTGGTGCGGTCGTTCGGGGTGCTGCTGGTGGTGGCGACGGGGCTCGGGCTGGCCACCAGCATCCTGGGGCTGTACGTGTCGTACCACCTCGACGTTCCCAGCGGGCCGGGCATCGTGCTGGTCGGGGCACTGGGCTTCGCCGGGGTGTTCGCCGGCACCGCGGTGGCGGGGCGGCTCGGTCTGCGCCGGGCACGAGCGGCCCTGGCTCGGTAGCCTCGTTGCTGCGAACGATCCGCACCTGAGGTCGCCTGTCCTGCGCCTTGCGTGCGCCGTCGTCGACGAGGAGTCATCGTGCGTCGCCTGCCCGCCCTGCTGCTTGCGCTCGGGATCCTGGCCGGCTGTTCCGGGACCGCCGACCCCGACCCGACCCCGGCCCCGGCCCCGGCCCCGGCCCCCGAGCCGACCGCCGA
>SKJO01000366.1 GCA_007121975.1 Nitriliruptoraceae bacterium
CGGCAACGCGACCGCCTACGAGCTGCCCGATGCCACGCGGGTCCTGCGCCTCGAGGGGTTCGAGTCGACCAACGGACCCGACCTGTTCGTCTACCTCACGGTCGGCGACGCGACCGAGCCGAGCGACGCTGCGCTCGCCGCGGAGTACCTCGACCTCGGCGTGCTGCGCGGCAACATCGGCGACCAGAACTACCCCATTCCCGACGAGGTCGACCTCGCCCGCTTCGACACCGTGGTGATCTGGTGCCGCCGCTTCGGTACCGCGTTCGGTGCGGCGGACCTGGGCTGAGGTCTCCTTCGTCGACCGTTGTGCGGCACCGGTCCGGGTCACGGCCACCAACCGACTGGTCACTCGCGATGGACCGGCCGGGTCCGCGATGCTGGCGGTCCGCGCCGGGCCGGCGGCTGTGGCCACGCCGTGGGGCACCCAGCGATCCCGAGCCGGGATCGCTGGGGCTGGTGGGGCTGGTGATTCCTGCGTGGCTCGTGTTGATCTCGGAGCGGGCTCCTGCGGGTTGCGTCCTGCAGGCCAGTGCGGCGGCACGGGCGCGCCGGGGCTCAGGCCCGCGGCACGCTGCAGGTCATCGTCAGCGTGGCATCGACCTCCACCGCGGGACGGACGGTCACCGGTTCCCCGGCGGTCATCGAGGTGCGACGCACCGACGCAGACGCGACCTCGTCGTCGAGCAGTCGCTCGCCGGTCCCCCGCGCGCGGACGGCCACACCGTGCACGTCGTTGAGGATGCGTCCGTCGGGATGGTCGGCCGAGGGCTCCTCACGCACCTGATCGGGCTCGATGACGCGCAGCCGCTGCCCGGTGGCGGCGTCCACCACGGCGACCCCCGGGGTGTCACCGCTGGCGGCATGGATCGCTCCCGACCGGGGTGACGGGCCACGCTGGGAGATGTAGACCAGCGAGCCATCGGGGCTGAAGTCGAGGATGTCGGGGGTCTCGGCCACGTCGGCGTAGCGGGCGACGATCTCGAACGACTGCGCGTCGATGACCACCGCGTCGTTGGACACCCGGTTGACCTGCCAGTAGGCGGAGGCGTCCGGGGTGAGCCGCAGCCCATGGACGTCGAACCCGCCCTCGATGGTGATCGTGTCGAGCAACTGCTTGGTGTCAACGTCGAAGACGTAGGTCTCCCCGTCGCCGTAGTCACCCTCGAGCACCTGCCCCGACCAGTTCAGCACCGCGCGTTCGTCGGTGATCGACACCCCACAGTTGGCCCGGACCACCTCGGGATCCCAGGCGTGGGTGGCCTCGCCGGTCGCCAGATCGAGCACGAAGGCCCCACCCTGGTTCCACCCCGGCCCCAACGTGACCCAGGCCTCGGTCGCGTCGGTCGAGAACTGGTGGCAGATCGGCTGGTAGGACGGGAAGTCCCAGCCCTGTGCCTCCTCGACGTCGGCGAGCAGCTCGCCCACGTCCAGGCTCCGGCCGACCGCGAAGGTCGGCTCGTCGACGTCGAGGTCGAGGGGGATCTCCACCATCGCCTCGGCGGCGATCGCCGCCACCCACACCGCGGAGTCGTCGGGCGTGACCGTCGCCATGTGCGTGCCGGCCCCGGTGTGCAGCACCTCGACGACCTGCTTGGCGGCCGCGTCGATCACGATGGTGACCGCGCCGGCGGTCGACGCGATGAACGCGTAGCGCTCCCGGGAGTCGAACTCGATCATGTGGGGCACGGTGATCGGGCTGCTCGGCGGGGTGAAGCCCGCCGCCTCGAGCGCGGCGGGTGACACGTCGATCACCGCAACCTCAGCCTCCCCACGCGCCTCGTAGACATGGATCAGGTCGGTGCCCTGGTCCAGCGCCCAGATCTCGCCGACGAGGTCCGCGGGTGCAAGGTCGAGCAGGCGCACGATCACCGACGCGGCCTGGTCGCGTCGGGTGCCCTCGCCGGGCGCGAAGCGCTCCGTGCTGCGCCCGAGGAGCAGCCCCTCGGCCACGGCCGCGTCGATGGCGGCGGCGTGCGGGGACCCGGCGGCGACGTCCGCGAACCCGGCCGGCGCGGCAGCGGTGACGTCGAGGTTGCGCACATAGGCCAGGGTGCGTACGACCAGGGAGGCGAGCTGCGCGCGGGTCACCGGCTCCTCGGGGCGGATCGTGCCGTCGTCGAAGCCGGTCACGATGCCGGCCCGGGCCAGCCGGGCGGCGTTGTCGCCGTGGGCGGCCCCGCCGTCCGGGAACACGGGCGAGACCGCCCGCTCCGGCAGCGTGATCCCCGAGTGCTGCAGCGCTCGGGCCAGCAGCGAGACGGCCTGGCCACGCGTCAGCGTCTCGGAGGGAGAGAACGTCGTCGCAGACGTGCCTCGAACGACCCCCAGCGAGACCGCGCAGGCGATCGCCGACGCATGGGTGCTACCGGCCGCGACGTCCCGGAACCCGGGGTCGGGTGCACCCTGCGGGCACGCGGTGGTGGCCGGGGTCGGTGAGCTCGGGGAGTCGCCGGCTGCCGGCAGGGGCGTGGTGGCGGTGAGCACCAGCGCGGCTGCTGCCAGCAGCGCGGCGGATCTGCGTCGCATCGAAGCTCCTCCAGGGTCGGGGCGGCGGGACGCTAGGGGCGCCTGGTGCATCGGCACGAGCCCCGGGGGTGGGAACGGTGCAAGCCCGGGGGCGCGCCGGATCCGAACGCCGGGCACCGGTGAGCACGCCGACCCGACCGGGAACCACCGCATGCAGCGCATCTCGACCACCGTCCTCGGGCTCGTCGGGAGCCCGGATCAGGCACGCCTCCTGGCCCACGCCCAACGGCTCGGCGGGTACGGCAACGTGCGGGCGGTGCTGCCACCGGCGGAGGATCCCGCGCTGACCCGGGCCATGGCGGCCTGGGCCGAGGCGGCGCGCACGCACCTGGCGTTCGTCGTCCATGACGCCGACCCGCTGGCCGAGGTGGTGGCCGCCTGGGTCGAGCACTGGGACACCGCCGACGCGCCCGGCCGACTCGAGCTCGCGGTCCAGGCCGTCGAGCAGCGCTGGCGGGCCGGGTCCCTGCAGCTGCCCGACTACTACCTGGTCGTCGACGCCGAGCAGCTGGGCGCTACCGAACGTCACTGGTACCTCGGCGTCCTCGCAGACCGGGCTCCCCGGCGCGTCGTCCTCGTCGACGACGACCACGACGCGCTCGTGCACGCGGTGCGGCGTCTGGGCGCCGGACGGTGGTGGCCGCCGCTGGACCGGCTGCTGGAGGGCATCGACCGGCGGGTCCCCGACCAGGTCGACCTCGGCTCACGCGGGCCCACACCGGTCGGCGAACCCGGCTGACGCGCACCGGCACACCAGCAGGCGGCCTGCTCGCCGGCGCTCGACCGCTACCGGGCGCGCCGGGAGGTCTCGCGCTGCTCGACACGGAGCACCCCGGACACGGGGCGACCCCTGCCGGTGCGCGTCGAGTTCGACGCCGAGCGCATCCTGCCGTCGTCGAGGTCGATGACCAGCAGCCCGAGTGCGGCCGCGTCCCGACCGACGCGTACCCGACGGACCAGCGCCTGCTCGAGCCGGTCCGCCAGCAGCGCCCGGTTGGGGAGGCCGGTCAGGGGATCGTGATGGGCGCGGTGCTCGAAGGTCAGGGCCAGCTCCTCGCGAACGGCAGCGACCGACACCGTGCCAATCACCTCGCCGTCGCGGGTCACGACGGCGTCGACGTAGCGGTCACGGCCCTCACGCGCCAGGACATGCTCGGCCGCCACGACGACCGAGGTGTCGTCGGCGAGCTCGAGGGTCGGCCCCGAGCTCCGGAGGGAACGGACCGCGGGACGGGGCAGGTGGCGGCTCCGAAACCCGGGCACGGCCTCCCCTCCCCAACCGCCCACATGGAGCCGAGATGCCGACGACCACCACCACGACGCCCGACGGCGCTGAAACCACGACCCTGAGCTCGCACCTGCGCGACGACGGTGACGCGCTGACCCTCGACGAGCTGGCCAGGCTGGAGGCGCCGTTCGCGGCCGAGACCGCCGAGCTGTTCGCGTCGGTCCGCGACCACGACCTCGCAACGCTCGCCGCCCGCTGCGACGACGACCTCGGCATCATCGACATCGACCCGTCCGGCGGCGCCGAGGTGATCCGCGACCGCGAGGGCTGGGAGACCTGGTTCGTGCAGCTGTTCGCGCAGC
>SKJO01000399.1 GCA_007121975.1 Nitriliruptoraceae bacterium
ACGGGCTGCCGGTCGCCGAGGACACCAGGAAGGTGGTGACCGCGCCGAGCAGCATCATGCCCTCGACGCCGAGGTTGAGGATGCCCGCACGCTCGGTGATCAACTCGCCCAGCGCCGCCAGCGCCAGCGGGGTGCCGGCCGCGATCGCGGCGGCCAGCGTGAGCACGAGCACGGTGTCGTTCATCGGTGCTCCAGCGCCGGAGGCGTCTGCCACGGCCACCGGATCCGGTAGCGCACCAGCACCTCGCTGCCCAGCGCGAACAGCAGGATCGCCCCCTCGAGCATGATCGCGATCTCCATCGGGACCCGTTCGGGCAGGCTCTGCAGGGCGGTGCCGGCGTTGCGCACCCCACCGAGCAGGATCGCGACCAGCACCACCCCGGGCGGGTTGAGCCGGGCCAGCGCCGCCACGATGATGCCGGCGTAGCCCATGCCGATGGCCAGGCTGTTGGGATCCAGCCGGCGGGAGAATCCGCCGACGTCGACCGCGCCGGCAAGGCCCGCCAGCGCCCCGGAGAACAGCAGCACCGCCACCACCGTGGTGCGCACCGGCACGCCGGCGTAGCGGGCCGCCTCCTCGGAGTCGCCGAGGATCCGCATCCGGAACCCGAAGCGGGTGCGCGAGAGCACCGCGGCCACCACCAGCACGGCCAGCAGCGCCACGATCAGCCCGAGGTGCACCCGGGTGGTGCCCAGGCGGGGGAACTCGGCGGCCGCCGGGATGCGCAGCCCCTGCGGGAACTGTCCGGCATCCGGGTCGCGCCAGAAGCTGCGCGAGCCGAAGATCAGCCAGTTGATGAACAGCAGCGCCACGGAGTTGAGCAGCAGGGTGGTGATGATCTCGTTGGTGCGCAGCCAGGCCCGGGCGATGGCGGGCACCGCGATGAAGGCCATCCCTCCCAGCGCCCCGGCCAGCAGCATCAGCCCGATGTTCAGCGCCCGGGGCAGCTGCGCGCCCACCAGCAGCGCGATGCCCGAGGCGAACACCGCGCCGAAGTACAGCTGGCCCTCCGCCCCGATGTTCCACAGCTTGACGCGGAAGCTGACCAGCGCGGCCAGTCCGGTCAGGATCAACGGCGTGGCGCTGACCAGGGTGTCGGCGAACCCGAAGGTGGAGGCGAACGAGGCCTGCACCATCACCCGGTACACGGTCAGCGGGTCGTGGCCGGTCAGCCGCAGGAACCCGGCCCCGACCAGCAGCGAGAGCAGCACGGCGAGCACCGGCACCGACCCGGTGATCCACCACCGCACCTCGGTGCGGCGCTCCAGGGCGAGGATGCGGGTGTTCACGCCCCGGCTCCGGCCATCGCGAGCCCGAGCTCGGTGACATCCGCGTCGGCGGCGGCGCAGGCGTGCACGATCCGGCCCTCGTAGAGGACCAGGATCCGGTCGGAGAGCGCCCGGATCTCGTCGAGGTCCTCGGAGATCAGCAGGACGCCCGCACCCGCGTCGCGGCGGCGGGCCAGCACCTCACGCACGAAGCTGATCGCCCCGACGTCCAGCCCCCGGGTCGGGGCGGCCGCGACGATCACGGCCGGGTCGGTCGACAGCTCACGCGCGAGCAGCACCTTCTGCAGGTTGCCTCCCGACAGGTTGCGCGTGACGGTGCCCGGGCCGGGTGCACGCACGTCGTACTCCTGCATCAGCTCGCGGGCCTGCTCGCGCCAGGCCCGGCGGTCGAGCCAGAAGCGGTGGGGGCGGGTCAACTGCAGGTTCTCGGCGATGGTGAGGCTGCCGGCGAGCCCCGTGCCCATGCGGTCCTCGGGGACGTAGGCCAGCCCGGCCCGGCGCGCGGCGCGGGCCCGACCGGTCACCTCCTGCCCGGCCACCTCCACCCGGCCGCCGACCGGGTCGATCAGCCCGGCCGCGGCCTCGGCCAGCGGGCGCTGCCCGTTGCCCGACACCCCCGCGATGCCCACGATCTCGCCGGCCCGCACCTCGAGGTCGACCCCGTCGAGCCGTCCCCGGCGGGCGTGCTCGTCGACGCGCACCCCGGTCAGCGCGAGCACGACCGGACCGGGCTGCCCGCGGTGCGGGGGCGACTCGAGCACCACGTCGCGGCCGACCATCAGCTGCGCGAGCTCGCGCACGGTGGTGTCGGCGGCGTCGACCGCACCGACCACCGCCCCGTCGCGCATCACGGTGATGCGGTCCGCGATGGCGAGCACCTCGTGCAGCTTGTGGCTGATGAACACCACGGCCTTGCCGTCGGCGGCCATCGTGCGCACGGTGGCGAACAGCGCCTCGGTCTCCTGGGGTGTGAGCACCGAGGTGGGCTCATCGAGCAGCAGCACCTCGGCGCCGCGGTAGAGGGTCTTGACCAGCTCGACGCGCTGCTGCTCGCCGACGGTGAGGTCGGCGATGAGCGCCTCGGGCCGGACCGGCAGCCCGTAGCGCTCACCGAGCTCGACCACCGAGCGCTCGACGTCGGGGGCCGACATCAGCAGCGGTTGGCGGTGGTCGCCGAGCGCGACGTTCTCGGCCACGGTGAAGCGGCGCACGAGGCGGAAGTGCTGGTGGACCATGCCGATGCCATGCGCCAGCGCCTCCCGCGGGCTGCGCAGCCGCACCACCCGCCCGTTGCGGCGCAGCTCGCCGGCGTCGGGCTGGTACAGCCCAGCGAGCACCGAGGCGAGCGTGGACTTGCCCGCCCCGTTCTCGCCGAGCACGGCGTGGACCTCACCGGCATGCAGCGTGAGGTCCACGCCCGCGTTTGCGACCACGCCCGGGAACGCCTTGACGATGCCGCGCGCTTCGAGCATGGTCGTCGACTCCGCGTCAGCCGCCGGCGCTGCCGACGACCCCCTGCACGAACCAGTCCATCGACAGCAGCTCACCCAGCGTCATCTCGACGCCCTCCTCGACCACCAGCTCGCCGTCCTGGTCGAGCAGTGGCCCGGTGAACGGCGCGAACTCGCCGCCCATGATCTGGTTGCCGCGCTCCTCGACCAGCGCCTGGATGTCCTCGCCGACCGCGGGGCCGAACTCGGCGAGCCCGACCATGCCGTCGGCCATGGTGCCGTAGACCTCCCGTGGCTCCCAGCTGCCGTCGTAGACCTGCTCGGCGGTCTGGATGTAGTGGTCGGACCAGTCCCACACCGGCGCGGTGACCCAGGCGTCGGGGGCGAACTGGCTCTGGTCGGAGTGGTAGCCGACCCAGTAGGCGCCGCGGGCCTCGGCCGCCTGGCCGGGTGCCGCGGTGTCCTGGTGCTGGGCGATGACGTCCGCGCCGCGATCCAGCAGCGTCTCGGCGGCCTGCTGCTCGATCTCGGGACCGAACCAGGTCGAGGTCCACACCACCTCGACGGTGGCGTCGGGGTTGATCTCCTGGGCACCGAGCGCGAAGGCGTTGATGCCCCGGATGACCTCGGGGATCGGGAAGGCGGCGACGTAGCCGAGCTGTCCGGTCTCGCTCATCGACGCGGCGGCCATGCCCGACAGGTAGCGGGGCTCCTCCATCGCGCCGAAGTAGTTGCCCATGTTGTCCAGGGTCGTGTAGCCCGAGGCGTGGTCGAACACCACGTCGGGGAAGCTCGGGGCGACCGCGGCCATCGAGTCCATGAACCCGAAGCTGGTGCCGAAGATCAGGTGGTAGCCCTCACGAGCGAGGTCCTCGAAGACGCGCTCGGCCGGGGCGCCCTCCTCGACGGACTCCAGGAAGGTGGTCTCGACCCGGTCGCCGAGCGCCTCCTCGAGCGCCTGCCGGCCCTGGTCGTGGCTGTAGGTCCAGCCGGCGTCCCCGACCGGTCCGACGTAGACGAAGGCGGCGCGCAGCACGCCGTCCTCGCCGCCCCCGGTGCCGGCCCACGGCCCGTCGGCGGCGGGTTCCTCGGCCGGTTCCTCCTCATCGGCCGGTTCCTCCTCGGGCTCCTCGGCCGGTTCCTCGTCGGGTTCGTCGGCGGGCTCCTCGACGAGCTCCTCGAGCTCCTCGGGCTCGTCGACGACCGGGGCGTCCTCGCCGCAGGCGGCCAGCACCAGGGTGCCGGCGGCCAACGTCGCGATGATCCTGCTGAAGCGTGTCATGATCCCCATCCTCGGTGACGGTCCGGCCGCTGAGATCGGCCGGGAGGCGGACAGGGCCCGCACCACCTCAGGCGGAGCG
>SKJO01000254.1 GCA_007121975.1 Nitriliruptoraceae bacterium
CTCCCACACGAGCGTGGAGGCAGGGATCGTGACCGAGCAGGTCATTCAGCACATCGAGAAGGTCGGGGTCGTCGGCTGCGGGACGATGGGGTCCGGGATCGCCGAGATCGTCGCCCGCAAGGACATCCCGGTGGTGTTCGTCGAGGTCGACGACGCTGCCGTCGAGCAGGGCGTGGCCCGGATCGCCGCCGCCCTGGACCGGCAGGTGGCCCGTGAGACCATCGATGCTGACGAGAAGGCGCGGATCCTGGGGCTGATCACCGGCGGGACCGACTGGGCGGTGCTCGCCGACTGCGACCTCGTGCTCGAGGCCGTGCCCGAGGAGCTCGAGCTCAAGCAGGAGGTGTTCGGCAAGCTCGACGAGATCGTGCGCCCGCAGGCCATCCTCGCCACCAACACCTCGTCGTTGCCGGTGATGGACCTGGCGGTCAAGGCCAGCCGTCCCAACCGGGTGCTCGGCTTCCACTTCTTCAACCCCGCGCCGGTGATGGCGCTGATCGAGCTGGTGCGCACGGTGGTGACCGATGAGTCGGTGATGGCCGCGACCAGCGAGTTCGCCGAGCGCATCGGCAAGACCCCGGTGGTGGTCGACGACCGGCGTGGCTTCATCGCCAACCAGCTGCTGTTCCCCTACCTCAACCAGGCCGTGTCGATGGTGGAGGACGGCTACGCCACCAAGGAGGACGTCGACGCCGCCATGCGCTTCGGGGCCGGGCTGCCGATGGGGCCGATCGCGCTGACCGACCTGATCGGGATGGACACCTTCCTCGGGATCATGAACGCGATCCACGCCCAGCACGACGACGTGCGCTTCGCGCCGCGTCCGATCCTCGGTCAGCTGCTCGCGGCGGAGTACGTCGGCCGCAAGACCGCACAGGGCTTCTACAGCTACGCCGAGCCGGGCTCCTCGAAGGTCGTCACCGACGGCGCGGCGCGCCCGCCGGCGGATCCCAAGCTCGTCGCCGACTGGACCACCGTGGGGGTCATCGGAACGGGCACCATGGCCTCGGGGATCGTCGAGGTCTGCGCCAAGGCCGGCTTCGAGGTGGTGGTGCGCGGGCGCAGCCCCGAGAAGGCCGAGGCGGTGCTCACCAAGGTGTCGCGCTCGCTCAAGCGCATGGTCGACAAGGGTCGCATGAAGCAGGAGGCGATGGATGACACCCTCGCGCGCATCACGCCGACCGCCGCCCTCGAGGACCTCGCGCCCAGTGACGTCGTGATCGAGGCGGTGGCCGAGGACCTCGACATCAAGCGCGACCTGTTCGAGGCGCTCGCCCCGATCCTCAAGCCCGAGGCCGTGATCTCGACCACCACCTCGTCACTGCCGGTGATCGAGTGCGCCATGGTCACCGCCAGCCCCGAGCGGGTGGTCGGGCTGCACTTCTTCAACCCGGCCGCGATCATGAAGCTCGTCGAGATCGTCACCTCGGTGCGCACCGATCCGGTCGTGGTCGAGCAGGCCCGGGCGTTCGTGGAGCGGGTGGGCAAGGTCGGGGTGCTGTGCGGGGACCGATCCGGGTTCATCGTCAACGCGCTGCTGTTCCCCTACCTCAACGACGCGGTGAAGATGCTCGAGTCGCACTACGCGACCGCCGAGGAGATCGACACCGCGATGAAGCTGGGCTGCGGCTACCCGATGGGTCCCTTCCAGCTCATGGACGTGGTCGGGCTCGACATCACCCTGGCGATCATCGAACGGCTCAAGGAGGAGTTCCGCCAGCCGTCGTTCGAACCGGCGCCGCTGCTGCGCCATCTGGTCGAGGTCGGCTTCCTCGGCCGGAAGGCCGGACGCGGGTTCTACGTCTACGGATGAGCCCGGCCGCCGACAGCGACGGCGTGTTCACCGCCGAGCCCGGCGCGGTGTGGCGCCAGCGTGCCGAGCTCGCGGCGGATGTCGGCCGGCTGATCACCGACCTGCTGCGCGATCCCCGGGTGCCCGCCGGTTCCAAGGCGCTGGTCGGGGCCGGCGCGGCCGCTGCCGTGGTGCATGCGGTGTGGCGGCGGAGACTGGTGGGAGCGGTCGAGTTCGGCGTGCTGGCCGTGGCGCTGCGCCAGCTGATCGCCGACGCCGGCTACGAGCTCGTGCAGGAGCACTGGCGGGGCACCGACGCCGGGTTCGCCTGGGTCCTGGCGCTGGGCGGGGTGGCCCGCTAGATGCTCCGGCCCGACCCGCAGGACCCGTGGCTGCCCCGGCTGGCGGGCTACGAGGCCCGCCGGGTGCCCGCCTACCGCGCGGCCAAGGACTACGTGTGCCCGGCCTGCCACAACACGATCTCCGCCGGAATCGGGCACGTCGTCGTGTGGCCGGTCGAGTGGGTCGAGGACCGGCGCCACTGGCATCTGCACTGCTGGCGTACGGCGACCCGCCGCGGCCGGTTAGCCTGACCCCTTCCGCCAACGTCCCCGAGGGGTGGTCGCGTGAGCCAGAAGCAGCACAAGAAGCAACTCGATCGGGCCCGGACCAAGCGCCAGACCTCGCGGCTGGACCGCCGCCGGGCCCGCAACCGCATCGTGATCCTGGTGATGGTCTTCCTGATGGCCTTCTCCCTGATCGCCGGCGCGGTCGCGTCGCTGTTCGCCGGCTCGGAGACGGTCGAGACGACCCCGCCCGATGAGATCGCCGACGCGCCGGCCGATCCGCCGGCCGATCCTCCGGACGATCCCCTCGATGCGCTGCCCGGCGCCGAGGACCTCGTCGACCCCGACGACCCGCCCTTCGAGCTGGTGGCTGGGCCGGGTACCGAGCCGCAGGCCGTGATCGAGACCGACCTCGGGCCCATCACCGTCGAGCTCGACCCGGACGCCGCGCCGTTGGCGACCAACAGCTTCCTGGATCTGGCCGAGCAGGGCTTCTTCGACGACATCGTCTTCCACCGGGTCATCGAGGAGTTCGTGATCCAGGGGGGCGACCCCACCGGCACCGGGAGCGGAGGACCCGGCTACCGCTTCCCCGATGAGCTCGAGGCAGCCCAGGAGCTCGTCGCCGCCGAGGGTGGCTACCCGCGCGGGACGCTGGCGATGGCCAACTCCGGACCCGACACCAACGGCTCGCAGTTCTTCATCGTCCACGGCGACCTCGTCGAGCTGCCCCCGCTGTACACGGTCTTCGGCCGGGTCGTCGACGGCCTCGAGGTGGTGGATGCGATCGCCACCACCCCGACCGACCCCGCCGACCGTCCGGTCGAGGCGATCTCGATGTCGCAGGTGCGCGTCGAGCTGCGCTGAGCCCGTGGGTAGGCTCATGTCCGCCAACCATCCGCGCCGCCCCGACCAGGAGCCCCACGTGCCCCAGCAGTACGCCAGTCCGCCCGAGATGGTGATCGACCCCGACACCAGCTACGCGGCCACCATCAGGACCAACCAGGGGGACATCACCGTGCGGCTGTTCGCCGACGAGTCGCCCCGCACGGTCAACAACTTCGTGTTCCTCGCCCGTGAGGGCTTCTACGACGGGGTCATCTTCCACCGCGTCATCCAGGGCTTCATGATCCAGGGTGGTGACCCGACCGGGACCGGCACCGGCGGCCCCGGCTACAAGTTCGCCGACGAGCTCGACGCCGCCCGCAAGCACCGCTACGCCCGCGGCACGCTGGCGATGGCCAACGCCGGGCCCAACACCAACGGCTCGCAGTTCTTCGTGATGCACGCCGACTACGGGCTGCCGCCGAACTACTCGGTGTTCGGCAAGGCGATCGACGGCCTCGAGGTCGTCGATGCGATCGCCACCACGCCGACCGGACCGGCCGACCGCCCCACCAGCGACATGGTCATCGAGACCATCGAGATCACCGAGGGTTGAGGCCCTGGCTCACCGTGGCGGCTCGTCGTCCCCCGGGTCTGGTTCGTCCAGCGGCGGTGGGGGCGGAGGGCCGTCGCGGTCGGTCGGCTCGTCGCCGGGCCACGGCGGCAGGTCGTCGAGGTTGACGCGCTGGGGGCGTACCCCGCGGTCGTAGTCCTTCATGCGCCGGGGGTAGCCGACCCGGCGTGCGTCGTACAGCGGCACGTTGGTGCGTGCACACAATGCAGCGGCCTGGTTGCGGTCCTTGACCGGGCGGCGCAGGTACTCGCCGTCGTCGGCGACCAGCAGCAGTGTGGTCGAGTAGATGGCGGTCTTGGGCTCGAGGTAGGCCTCGACGCCGGCGCGGCTGGCGATGAACTCCTCGAGTTCACGCGTGCCGGTCCGGCTCGCACGGTCGGTGGTCGGGTCCGAGGGCTGCTTGGTCTCGCCCTTGAACCAGGCGCGCAGGCGATCGGTGAAGCGCAACGTGGCCTCGTGGTCGGCAACCTTGCCAGCAGGCTACCGCCGGCGGGGCGCAGGCGAGAGCCTCAGTGCTCGTCCTCGACGAGTTCGACGAGGACCCCACCGGTGCCCTTGGGGTGCACGAAGGCCACCGTGTGGCCCCCGCCGCCGGGGCGTGGGGCGGTATCGATCAGCCGCACGTCCTGCGACTCGAGGTGATCGAGCGAGTCCTGCACCGAGCGCACGCCGAAGCCGAGGTGGTGCAGCCCCGGCCCGTTGCGGGCCAGGTACTTGGCGATCGGGGAGTCCTCGCGGGTGGCCTGCAGCAGCTGCAACCACACCCCGCTGACGTTGAGCATCGCCTCCTCGACCCCGTCGGAGTCGACCCGCTCCCGGTACTCGGCGGTGAGCCCGAACGCGCGCTCGTAAAACGCGAGCGCCTCGTCGAGATCCTCGACGGCGATCGCGATCTGATCGATACGGGTGACCTGCACGGCGCATCCTCCGGTCGTGGTTCGCTGACGGCTGCCTGCGCATCCTGCCACCTCGGCGTCCGAGGGTGGGAGTCGGGGTGGGCCCGTCGGTTGTCGTTGGCGGGCGGTGCAGCCCTACGATGCGGCCACGCCGCCGTGGAGAGGACCGCGAAGTGAGTGATGTCGTCGTTGTCGGATATGCCCGGACCCCCGTGGGCCGGTTCGGAGGAGGACTCGCATCGTTCTCGGCGATGCAGTTGGGAGGTCGCGCCATCGCCGCCGCGCTCGAGCGCGCCGGGGTGGGTGCCGACGAGGTCGGCTACGTGGTGATGGGCCACGTGCTGCAGGCCGGGCAGGGGCAGATCACCGCCCGGCAGGCCGCCGTGGAGGGCGGCATCGGCCTGCAGGTGGCCGCCGAGACGATCAACAAGGTCTGCCTGTCGGGCATGACCGCACTCAGCCGCGCCCGTGACCTGATCCGCCTCGGGGAGTTCGACCTCGTGGTGGCCGGGGGCATGGAGTCGATGTCCCAGGCCCCGTTCGTCCTCGACAAGGCCCGCTTCGGGTACCGGATGGGCGACGGCAAGGTCATCGACGTGATGATGCACGACGGGCTGACCTGCGCCTTCGACGCGTGTGCGATGGGGTTGGCCACCGACAACTTCCAGGAGTCCAAGGGTCTGGGGATGAGCCGCGAGGACCAGGACGCCTGGTCGGCGCGGTCCCACGAGCGCGCTGCCGATGCCTGGAAGTCCGGGGCCTTCGACGACGAGGTGGTGCCCATCGAGGTGCCCCAGCGCAAGGGTGACCCGGTCGTGGTCTCCCAGGACGAGGGAGTGCGCCCCGGGACCACCACCGAGTCGCTCGGGCGGCTGCGCCCCGCCTTCACCAAGCAGGGGACCATCACCGCCGGCAACGCCTCGCAGATCTCGGACGGAGCGGCCGCACTGGTGCTGGCCAGCCGGGACAAGGCAGAGGCCCTGGGCCTGCCGGTGCTGGCCACCGTCGATGCCTGGGGCACCGTCGCGGGCCCCGACACCTCACTGCACCTGCAGCCGGCCAACGCCATCCGCGCGGCAGCCGCACGCATCGGTGCCGACCCGTCCGGGTTCGACCTGTACGAGATCAACGAGGCGTTCGCGTCGGTGGCGCTGGCCTCCACCCGTGACCTTGGCGTGTCCGACGAGCAGGTCAACGTCAACGGAGGCGGGGTGGCACTCGGCCACCCGATCGGGTGCTCGGGTGCGCGCATCGTGGTGTCGCTGATCAACGAGCTCACCCGCCGTGGCGGCGGCAGCGGTGCGGCCGCGCTGTGCGGCGGCGGCGGGCAGGGCGACGCTCTGCTGATCACCGTGCCCTGAGCAGGCAGACCGGCAGCCGAGGAGTCGAGGTGGAGCTCTCCGCCCTGATCGACGGGCTGGCGCGCGGTGAACGCCGCGCGCTGGCCCGCCTGCTGACCGTGGCCGAGGACGGCGCCCCCGCGCGGCTGCGCGAGGCCATCGGGGCGCTGTACCCGCGCACGGGCACCGCCCGGATCCTGGGGATCACCGGCTCGCCGGGGGTGGGCAAGTCGACGTTGACCAACGCCATCGCCGGCGAGCTGCGTCGCCGCGAGCGCACCGTGGCCGTGCTCGCGGTGGACCCGTCCTCGCCGTTCTCGGGCGGGGCGCTGCTCGGCGACCGGGTCCGGATGCAGGGCCACCACGCCGACCCGGGCGTGTTCATCCGCTCGATGGCGTCCCGCGGCCACCTCGGTGGCCTGTCGTTCGCCACCCCGCAGGCCGTGCTGGTACTCGACGCCGCCGGTTTCGACGACGTCATCATCGAGACCGTCGGCGTCGGACAGTCCGAGGTCGAGGTGGCGGCCACCGCCGACACCACCGTGGTCGCGCTCGCCCCCGGCATGGGCGACGGCATCCAGGCCGCCAAGGCCGGCATCCTCGAGGTTGCGGACATCTTCGCGATCAACAAGGCCGACCAGTCGGGCGCCGGCAAGCTCGAGTCCGAGCTGCGCGGCATGCTCGAGATGGGGCATGCGCTCGAGGACGTCGGGGCGGCTGCGAGCTGGTGGCCACCGATCGTGCGCACCGTGGCGGTCCGCGACGAGGGGGTGGCCGAGCTCGTCGACCACCTCGACGCCCATGGCCGCCACCTCGATGCCAGCGGGCTGCGCGAGGTGCGTCGCCGCGAGCGGGCGCTGCACGCCGTGCGCGAGATCGCCCTCGAGCAGGTGCGCCTGCGCTTCGCCCGGATCGGCCACGGCAAGGATCCGCTGCTCGACGCGCTCGCGGCCGAGGTCGCCGCGCGTGAGCTCGACCCCTACACGGCCGCGGACTCGCTGCTCGATGCGATCGAGGGCGGCACCGCCTAGCCCGGGTCGCGCAGGGCCGCCAGCTCCCGGCCGATCAGCTGCAGGGTCTCGGTCAGGCGCTCGTCGGTGGTGCGCAGGTTGCCCACCGCCAGGCGCAGGGTCGTGCGGCCGTCGAGCTCGGTGTGCGACAGGTAGGCGCGGCCCGTGGCGTTGACCCGCTCGAGCAGGGTGTGGTTCAGCGCCCGCAGCTCGTCCTCATCGGCGGCGGGCAGCCACTGCGGTCGGGCCCGGAAGCACACCGTCGACATCGGGGTGGGCGCCAGCACCTCGAGGTCGGGGTGACCCTGACACCAGGCGGCCGCGCGGTGGGCCTGCGTGACGTGGGTGCGGATGCGCTCGGCCAGCCCCTCGGCGCCGAAGTAGCGGATCACCAACCACAGCTTCAGGGCGCGGAAGCGCCGGCCGAGCTGCACGCCCCAGTCCATGTAGTCGGTGACGCCCTCGTCACCGGTCGTGAGGTACTCGGGCACCAGCGAGAACGCCCGGGTGAGCGTGGCCGGATCCCGCACGTACAGCACCGAGCAGTCGATCGGGGTGAACAGCCACTTGTGCGGGTTGGTCACGAACGAGTCGGCCTGCTCGACCCCGTCGAGCACCCACCGCAGCTCCTCGCACAGGGCCACCATGCCGCCGTAGGCGCCGTCGACGTGGAGCCAGATCCGCACGCCGAGCTCGTCGCCGAGCTCGTCACGCAGCGCGGCGATCTCGGCCACCGGGTCCACGCTGGTCGTCGAGGTGGTGCCCACCGTGGCCACGATCGCCAGCGGCCGGCAGCCCTCGGCGACGTCCGCGCGCACCGCGGCGGCCAGCGCCGCGACGTCGAGGGCATAGCGGGCGTCGGTGGCGACGTGGCGCACCGCATCGTGGCCGAGCCCGAGGGTGATCGCGGCCTTGTCCACCGAGGAGTGCGCCTGGGTCGAGGTGTAGACGGTCAGCCGGGGCACCTCGTCGCGGGCGGCCAGCCCCCGGCGGCGCACGTCGAGGTCGGCGGCCTCCCGGGCGGCGGCCAGCGCCGTGAGCGTGGAGCTCGAGGCCGAGTCGGTGATCACGCCGCGCAGCCCGTCGGGCAGGCCGAGCAGCTGGCGCAGCCAGTCGACCACCCGCTCCTCGAGCTCGGTTGCCGATGGTGAGGTGCGCCACAGCATGCCGTTGACGTTGAGCGCGGCGGTCAGGGTCTCGCCGAGGATCCCGGGCCCCGAGCCGGTGATCGCGAAGTAGGCGTGGAACGCCGGATGGTTCCAGTGGGTGATGCCGGGCAGCAGTACCTGCTCGAGATCGCGCAGTGCATCGGGGAACGGTTCGGGCTGCCGTGGCGGGCCCGCCGGCAGCGCGGCGCCGATCTCGCCGGGCGCGACCTGCGCGAGCACGGGCCGCTCGCCGATGTCGGTGAGGTAGTCGGCGATCCAATCGATCACGGCGTGGCCGTGCTGCCGGAATGCCTCGGGGTCCATGTCGCCGGTGCCGAACTGGGCGGGATCGAGCGGGGCGGGATCGCCCGTCGGATCGTTCGCGGCACACGGGT
Organism: Nitriliruptoraceae bacterium; assembly: GCA_007121975.1. Lineage (GTDB taxonomy): Bacteria > Actinomycetota > Nitriliruptoria > Nitriliruptorales > Nitriliruptoraceae > SKJO01. The sequence continues at coordinate 8,607 of SKJO01000254.1, forward strand.
CCATCGGGCGGCTCAGCTCTGTGGGTCGGCGGGTTCGGGAGCTGGGGCGGGATCCGGCTCGGGATCCGGCTCGGGCGCTGGTGCCGGCTCGGGGTCCGGCTGCCCGGACGCCGGCGGAGCGTCGTCACCGCCGTCCCCGCCCGGTTCAGCGTCGTCGCCGTCGCGGTCGGGTGGCGGGCCGCCGTCCGGCGCCGGCGTGGGTGCCGGCGCAGGTGCGGACCCGGACGTGGGCACCGAGGGCGCCGGATCAGCTGCCGCGGCATCGTCGCCGGTCGGGGCGGGGAACTCGTACTCCGGCAGGGGGCCGGGCGGCTCCTCGATGATCTCGGGCTGCGGGGCTGCTGGGGCGTCGGGGCGGTCGATGGTCACCGCCCGCACCTGCTGGTCGGCTTCGGGGGGGCCGTTGGTGTCACCGAGCACGAGCAGGGGGACCCCGGCGCTGACCGCCACGATCGCCACCAGCGTGGCCAGCCAGATCAGCACCGGAGGCACCCGGCGTCGGCGGCGTCCCCGCGGCCAGTGGACCCGCAACTCCTGCCAGATGTGGTCCCGGTCGGCGTCGGAGAGTCGGGGATGCTCGGAGGGCTGCGCCGGACGTCGGCGACGCCAGCGTGGGCCGGTCGACAGCCGCAGCAGCCAGCGCTCCACGGGCTCGACGGGGTGCCGGTCGTCGAGCCCCCGCATCGCCCGCAGGTAGGTGGCCGTGACCGCCTCGCGCGGGTGGCGACGGTCGTCGACCGCGGCCAGCACCTCGTCGCCGTGACGGTGGAGCAGGGTCGCGAACGCCGGCGCCCAGCCCTGGCGCGCCAGGGTCACCAGTTCGTCATCCGAGCGCTCGCCGTAGCGCACGTGGGCCTCCGGTCAGCCGGTGGCGGGCAGGTGCAGCCGCACCGTCGTGCCCTCGCCGGGGGTGCTGTCCAGCGCGATCGCCCCGCCGGACTGCTCGGCGAAGCCCCGCACCATCGACAGGCCGAGGCCGCTTCCCTCGCTGGACTCCTTGGTGGTGAAGAAGGGCTCGGTTGCGCGGGCCAGCACCTCGGTGTCCATCCCGGTGCCCTGATCCTGCACCCGCAGTTCGAGCTGCCGCGGGCCCTGCCCGTGCTCGCCGGCCGGCAGCGTCCGGGCTCCGATGCGGATCGTGCCGCCTTCGTGGCTGGCCTGGGCGGCGTTGACCACCAGGCTGACGATCGCCGCGCGCAGGGCGGTCTCGTCGACGTGCGCGGCGGGCAGGCCGTCGTCGAGCTCGAACACGATCTGGCACCGCAGCCCGGCATGGCGGCGCAGGCTCGGCCGCATCTCGTCGAGCAGCGTGGGCAGCGACACCTCGCTGGGCCGCAGCTGCTGACGGCGGGCGAAGGCCAGCAGCTTGCCGACCGCGTCCGACCCCTTCTGCGCGGCCACCGTGGCGTCCATGGCCAGGCGCTTGAGTCGTTCGTCGGTCAGGTCGAGCTCGAGCAGGCTGAGATGTCCGAGCACCACCGTGAGCAGGTTGTTGAAGTCGTGCGCCATGCCGGCCGCGAGGTGGTCGATCGCCTCGAGGCGTTCCGCCTCGGCCCGGGTCTGCGCGAGCTGGTCGTGCTCGGTCAGATCGGTGACGCTGACCAGCAGCTCGGTCGACTCGTCGGTGGTGCGGAGACGGTTGGCTCGCAGGTCGACATGGATGCGCCGGCCCTGCCGCGCGCGCAGCGTCACGCGCGCCGCGGCCGGCTGCCCGGCCAGGGCCGCGTCGAGCAGTTGGCGCACGGCATGGTGGTCGTCGCGCTCGACCGCCACCATCAGGGGGCGGTGGGTGCCGCGCACCGCCATGCCGAGCAGCCGCCGGGCATCGCGGTTGGTGCGCAGGATCATGCCGGTGGGATCTGCGGTGAGCAGCGCGACCGGGGCATGATCGAACAGGTCCTCGGCCCGTTCGAGCAGCCGCTGCTGGCGCTGTTCGCTCTCGCGCAGCTCATCGATCTGCATCTCGAGCTCGACCTGGTGCACCCGCAGCTCGTGCAGCAGCTCGCGGGGGTCGATCTCGGGCTCCTCGAGCGTCTGCCCCACCAACCGTTCGGCACGGCGCCGGTAGCGCTCGGTGCTCTCGGAGGAAGGCTGCTGGTCGGGTTCGGTGTCGTTCATGACCGTTGCTCCGTGCGCTGCTCGAGGTGCCTGAGGCGGGTGACCTCGACGTGGGATACGACCGCACCGCCGGCACGAAGATGGCGCAGGGGTCCGGCGTGCATCACGAACCAGCGCTCCTCGTCGGGGGAGTGACAGGGGTACTCGGTGCGCAGGTGCGCACGGCGTCCGTCGAGCACCTCGCGCAGGTGCTGGGCGAGCTCGGCGACCGGCGGGTCGTCGACGCCGGCGTCGTCGAGGACCTCGAGGTAGTTGGCCCCGGCACCGGTGCGGTCCCAGCTGCGGGCGCCGTTGAGCTCCGCGAACCGGGTCCAGGCGCTGTTCACGTGGGTGATGACCCCCTGCCGGTCGAGGATCGCGATGTGCTCGGGCAGGCTGTCGATCACCGCCTGCAACTGGTGCTCGGCCGCGCGCGCCGCGGTGACGTCGGTCACGGTCAGCACCGCCCCCCCGTGGTCGGAGCGGGGGTCCTCGTAGGGCCAGATGCGCAGCAGGACCTCGCGACCGTCCCGGCTGTTGGCGAGGTGGCTCTGCTCCTCGCGGGTGCGCACGACCTCGCTGACGGACTCGTGCAGGTCGATGAGGTCGAGCTCGTGGGTGATGTCCCCGAAGCGCCGTCCGATGTCGCGCTCCATGAGGTTGATCAGGCCCTCGAGCGCCGCGGTGAACTTGCGCACCTGCAGCTTGTCGTCGACGAACACGGTGCCGATCCGGGTGTTGGCGAACAGGTTGTCGAGGTCGCTGTTGGCATCGAGCAGTTCCTCGATCTTCTCCTGGTACTCGGAGTTGACCGTGTACAGCTCCTCGTTGACCGAGTGCAGCTCCTCGTTGGTGGCCTGCAGCTCCTCGTTGGAGGCCAGCAGCTCCTCGTTGGTGGCCTGCAGTTCCTCGTTGGAGGTCTCGAGCTCCTCGACCGTGGCCTGCAGGGTCTCCTTGGTGTACTGCAGTTCCTGCTCGAGGTCCTCCACCCGGCCGCTGGAGTCGGCGGCCAGTGCCTCGGCGTGCTCCACCGGCAGGGAGCGGCGGTCGGGCTTGGCGTTGGGCTCGAGGAACACCAGCGCGTAACGGCCGGCGTACCGGCGGTCGTTGAACGGCCGCACCCGCACGTCGATCGGTCCGTCCGGCAGGTGGTCGAACACCCCCGTGTAGCGCATCTCCTCATCCGTGCGGAACGCGCGGTGGATCGCCGCACGGATCATGGTGGAGGTCGGTGCGGGCAGCAGGCGCATCAGGTCGAGGGAGGCGGCACCCGGCCGGATCGACAGGAACCGCGAGGCGTCGCCGAACACGTGCACGAGCTCGAAGGCCTCGGTCACCATCAGGCAGGCGGGTACGTAGGCCTCGAGCAGGTGGCGGTAGACCTCCTCGGCAGCGACCTCGTCGGAGGGTCCGCTGCTGCGCGTGCTGAAGGACCGGGTGCGCGCGGGCGAGGCCTCGTTGGCGCGCATGCTGCGGGGCAGGTTGCCGGGTCGGTCACCGCTGTTTCGGCGGTAGATCTTCCAGCGGCTGTCGATGGTGGCGAAGTCGCTGGCGAGCTCGCCGAGGTTCTCGCTGGGTCCGAGGAACAGGAAGCCGTCGGGGCGCAGGCCGAAGTGCAACATCGTCAGCAGGCGGCGCTGCAGCGCGTTCTCGAGGTAGATCAGCAGGTTGCGGCAGGTCGCGAGCGACAGGCGGGTGAAGGGCGGATCCTTGACGATGTCGTGCACCGCGAACACGACCATCCGCCGCAGTGAGGGCACGATGGTCGCCCGCTCGCCGCGGATGGTCAGGAACCGCTCGGCCCGCGCCTCGCCGATGTCGGCGACGACGCTCGAGGGGTAGCTGCCGGCGCTCGCGAGCTCGATCGCCTCGCGGTCCACGTCGGTGGCGAAGATCTTGACCTCGCGCGCATCGTCGTGGCGCTCCATGTGCTCGGTGATCAGCATCCCGATGCTGTAGGCCTCCTCACCGGTGGAGCAGCCGCTGACCCAGACCCGCAGCGGTTCGTCGGCGGGCATCTGCGCGAACAGCGTCGGGATGACGGTGTTCTCGAGCACGTCGAAGGCCTCGGTGTCGCGGAAGAACCGCGTGACACCGATGAGCAGTTCCTTGTGCAGGGTGGTCAGCTCGCGGGGGCTCTCGCGCAGGTGGTCGGCGTAGGCCTCGAGGTCGTCGAACTGCAGCACCGCCATGCGGCGGTCGATACGCCGACGGATGGTGGACGGCTTGTAGAGGCTGAAGTCGGTCCCGGTGCGCTGCTTGAGCATCGAGAGGATCGGGGCCAGACCGGAGACCGGCGGGAGGGGGGGCGTCTCGCGCAGCACCGGGGCCCGCTCGGCCCACGCCAGCAGCGCGGCGGGGATGTCCTCGGGGGGCAGGACCAGGTCCACCGACCCGTTCTCGATCGCGGAGCGGGGCATGGAGTCGAACCGGGCCGTGTCGGGCTCCTGGGCGATCGCGAGCCCACCCTCGGCCGACACCTCGGCGAGGCCGCGGCTGCCGTCGCTCCCGCTGCCACTGAGGATCACGCCGACCGCCGCCTCCTGACGATCGGCGGCCAGCGAGCGCAGGAAGATGTCGATCGGCAGGGTGATGTGGTTCTCGGGCTTGGCCTCGAGGTGGAGCCGACCACCCTCGATGATGGCCTGCTTGCCGGGAGGCAGCACGTAGATCGTGTCCGCTGCCGGACGTACGCCCTCGGCCATCTTGGCGATCTGCAGATGCGTGTACTTCTCGAGGATCTCGGCCATCAGGCTGGGATGGTCCGGCGAGAGATGCTGCACGATCACCCAGGCGAGACCGGAGTGCTCGGGGATCGCGCGCACGAGCCGTTCGAGGGCCTCGAGCCCACCCGCCGAGGCGCCGATGCCCACGATCACGGGGGCGGCGACCTGCGTGGGGGCGGGAGCTTGTTTCGCCACGTGCGCCCACCTTCTCCGGGGTGATCCCAGGGGTTGTCGGCGAGGCCCGGCAGGGCTGCCCGCAGTCGCGGACGCCCCCGAGCCATGGCGACGCATCCTAGCCGCATCATCGGTCAGGACACCGGCACGATCGTCGAGGCGACGGTCACGGAATCGCCGTCGGCGGGGGTCACCTCGACCCGGTAGTCCCAGGGGGCCGTCGCGGGCAGCTCGAGCACGTAGCTGAGGTGGTGGTTCGGGCTGATGCGCGCGAGCTCGAAGCGTTCGGTGCCCCCGGGAGTGTCGAGGTGGACCTCGGCACGGATCAGGTCGACCTCGGCCGCCTGCTCGTCCCAGGCGTAGAGGTGGAACTCGTTGCGGCCCGGCTCGACCGGCGCGACCGTGATGTCCAGCGCCAGGCCGTCACTGGTCAGCCGTTCGGCGTGGAAGGGGGGAGCCGGCTCGGGCAGACCGGCCACGACCACGCCTGCGGCGGCCGCCGCGACCAGCGTTGCGACCACGAGGTGGGGCCCCACCCGCCGGGATCGCAGCGCCACGAGCCCCGCCGCTCCCGCAGCGACCAGGACCAGGGCGAGCCCTGCCCCGATCAGCAGGTCCCCGAGGCTGCCGA
>SKJO01000138.1 GCA_007121975.1 Nitriliruptoraceae bacterium
ACCACTGCGCTGCACGGTCGTAGTCACGTCGATCCTCGCACGCAGCGATGAGCAGGCAGCACGACCACGATGCGGGGACCAGGTTCTCGTACTCGCCGGCGAGCGCCGCAGTCGCTGCTTCGCTGAGCTGGCGAAGTCCGACCCCGACCTCACCGGCCCGAAGGTTCGCGGTTCCCGCGGTCGCGACCGCGAACATCTCGAGGTCGACCTGACGGTGTTGGCGTCCGACCTCGGCGGCGTCTTCGGCACGACGCCGTGCGAGCTCGAGGTCGTCGCGGGCCAGCGCCTCGTGTGCCTCGAAGACCGCTAGCCATCCCTTCTCCGGGCACGGCTCAAGGTCAGCTGCCAGACGTGCGGCACGGCTGAACCACCCCTCGGCGACGGCCGGCTCTCCACGGAGATCCGCATGATCGTCACTCAGCCACAAGGCCATCCGCGTCGCCGTGCGATCGTCGCCGGCATCGCGGGAGGCCCGGTAGGCACGCTCGCGAGCGTCGATGCAGGCGTCGACGTCCTCGAGCCACCAGGCCGCCCAGCTCAACCCTTCGAGCGCTTCGGCATCGTCGTGGTGACGCGCGGCTGCGTCGAAGTGAGCACGGGCCTGCTGCCAGGCGCCCTTCGCGAGCGCATCCCACCCCGCGCCTGCGGTTCCGTCCGAACGGGAGGCGTCAACCATCGACCCGATCCTAGCTCCTCGCTTGCAGGGTGAGGGTGACGGCAGATCGACCACGTGTGCTGCGGGCGCACCCGTTCGGGTGAACACGATCGTCGTCGACCACCGTCGGTTCCCGCGAGACGAAGCCGTCCGTCATGAGCGCATCCGCGCCCCGAACGTCGCCGCGAAGCCGCCCGCAACCGGGACTCCCGTGCAGGTCGGCGCACTGCGGTGCGTGACCGCGAGCGACCGAGGCGCCTCCCCACGAGCCGTCGTCGTCACGGCCGGTCCGTGCTGCGATCAGCCACAACACGACCATGAACGCCGGGACCGCCAACGCGAACGCACCCGAGACCAGCAACACCCCCAGGATCGCCGGCCCCCACACGATCAGCAGCGCCACCCCGGAGCCGACCAGCACCCACCACAGGCAGCCGCCGCGTCCCGACCCACCACCCGACGACCACGTTCACGTGGTCCCCACGCCCGCGGGACCCTGCGCCCCGATCCCGTCGACGCTCAGCGCCCGGTGGTCGATGACGACCTGGCCGTGGTCGCGGTCGAACACCTCGAGGTGGTGCGGATGCGCCCGGCGCCCGAGCAGCCGGGTGAGTACGGCGGTCCATGCCGGCTCCGAGCCGGCGCCGAGGTACGTCAGTCCGCCGCGGCGCACGACCACCGGCGCCCCATCGAGCGGGCCGCCGTGGGCCCGCCCGAGCACCTCGGTGGTGGCCTCCACCTCGGCCAGCGTGTCGATCCAGCCACCGACCGGCAACGGCGCGCTGGGATCATCGAGCACCAGCCGACTGCGGTGCTCGGCCGCCCGGGGCCAGCCCGCAGGGCTCCCGGCATGCTCCAGACGGGCACCCAACCGCCCGGCCAGCCCCGCAGGGACGGGTACCTCGACCCAGACCGCGTGCTCGTCTCGGACCAGACTGCGCGGACCGAGCACCACCTGAGCCCCGGCATCCAGCGCCGCCTCCAACCGAGCGATCCGGCGAGGGGTGGCCACGTGCAGCGCGGGCGCGAGCACCACCTCGTAGCCGGTCAGGTCCGCGTCGTCGGGCACCACGTCGACGTCCAACCCCAATCGCCGGGCCGCCGCATGTGCCGCGAGGATCAGCCGCCGGTGGTCCGCATCAGGCACCTGAGCCACGACCTCGAGCATCCACGCATCGAGGTGATCATGCACCAGCGCGACCCGCGCCGCTGGCCGCTCGAGCAGCGGTGGCGCGGCCGCCTGCACCGCACGCAGCTCACGAACGAAGCGGGCGGCCTCGTGCCAGGCCGGACCCCGGGTGCCGTCGTGGCGCAGCAGCCCACCGGGGTGCTGCTCGGGACCCGCCCGCGGCGCCCGCCACCGGAAGAACAGCAGCGCCTCGATGCCGTGCAGTGCCGCCTGCCAGCACCACAGCCGCACCTGACCGGCCGCGACCGCCGGGTTGTCCCCGGTCCAGTTGACCTGGCCCTGCTGCTGCTCCACGACCCAGGCGCGCCCACCCCGCTGCGCGGGTCCCGCGTCCGGCCCGAGCGCGGACCCGCGCGCCAGGTCCGCGAGGAAACCGACCGCGTGGGGGTCCTGCACGCCGTGCGGGTAGAGGTCCACCGCCCCGAGCCCGGCCGGTCGGGCCACCTGACGGGGGTCGATGTCGACATCGGCGAGGTACAGGTTGGTGAACACCTCCCGGGCCGGGCTGCCGGCGGTGATGATGGCCCGCTGCTCGGCCAGCCCCTCGGCCGCCTGCTCCGCGGCGAACACCAGATGCGCGACCTCCAACGACGGGCTGTGCGCCGCAAGGGTCGGGCGGGGCAGCGCCACCGCATCGAACGACGGGTAGGTCATCGACCAGAACGCGGTGCCCCACGCCGCGTTGAGCTCGTCGATGTCGCCGTCGAATCGCGCCGACAGCCAGTCCTGGAAGGCCCGCTCCGACCCCGCACTCCAGCAGCGGGCCGAGCCGTGGTTGCCGGGCTCGTTGTCGACCTGCCAGGCCACCACCGCCGGATGGCGGCCGTAGCGGCCCACCAGCACCTCGACGATCCGGGCCGCCTCCTCACGGTAGGCCGGCGACGACGTCGAGGTGTGCCGGCGTGATCCGTAGGGCCGGGCACGACCGTCCGGGCCGACCGAGACGATCTCCGGACGTTCGCGCACCAGCCACACCGGCGGCGTGGCCGTCGGCGTGCCCAGCACCACCTGCAGACCCGCCGAGGCCAGGACCTCGATCGCCGCGTCCAGCCACCCGAACTCGAACCGGCCCCGTGCCGGCTCGTAGCTGCTCCAGGCGAACTCACCGATGCGGACCAGGTCCAGCCCCAGCTCCGCCATCCCGGCCGCGTCCGTCTCCCACCGCTCACGCGGCCACTGCTCCGGGTAGTAGCAGACCCCCGTACGCATCAGCCACGCTCCTCGCTCACCTCGCGGGTCGCGGCCACCTCGACGCGCGCACCGAGGTGGCGCTCAGCGATCTGGCGGGTACCCGAACCTCGCCCCCACCCTAGGCGCCGCGGTCCCCGGCACTCCGAGCAGGCACGTGCCGGGGCGGCAGGCTGAACCGCGATCACGTCACGGCACCGACCGTCTACCAGGAGCGGCCGCCCCCGCCACCTCCGCCGGAGCCACCACCGCCACCCCCTCCCCCGCCGCTGCTGCTCGAGGACGGGGCCCGTGCCGAGTCCGACACGGTGCGGTCGAAGCTGCGGATCGCGTTGGCGTGCAGCCACCAGGTGTCGTTCGACACGGTTGCGCCCGCAGCGGAGGCAGCAGCAACCTGGCGCATCAGGGGACCGAAGCGCTTGAACCAGGACGCGGCGAACCCCAGCGCGACCGCGTAGGGCAGCAGAGCGACCGCAGGGTGGTGGTGGCTCACGCCCGGCTGCCCGCCGGCCCACTGCAGCTGCTCCTCCTCCACGGTCAGCAGGTAGCGGGCGAAGGCACGGGCCTGGGTGGCCATGTCACGACCCGCGGAGTTCAGCGGCAGCAGCTCGAAGCGCAGCAACGCCTTGACCAGCCCCCACCCGGCCATCATCAGCACGGCGATGATGCTCGCGGCCAGCGGGTGCAGCGGGGTGGCGATGCTGACCAGTGCGACCAGTGCGCCAGCCACGACGAGCCACACCAGCGTCGCCAGGATCCGGAACCAGTTCCGGGAGAGCAGCACCCCCCGGTCGTGGGTGTAGCCGAAGTCCTCGTAGACGTCCTCGACACGGGTGCGCACCTGGTCCTTGGCACGCTGCACCGCCGCCGCCGAAGCCGGGACATAGCATCCCGTGAGCACGAGCGGCAGGCCCATGGGCAGCAGCGCGTCGAGGAACTCGGCGTCGAGCCGGTCGAGGTCGGCAGGCCACGGGTTCGCCCGGATCGTCACGGTGGGGTGCGTGCGCTTCGCCCGGCGCTCGGGCGCAGCCGAGGTGGTCGTGGTGATCAGGCCGCGC
>SKJO01000441.1 GCA_007121975.1 Nitriliruptoraceae bacterium
AGGCCCGCGACAAGCCGTGCCTGACCGTGCTCGACTTCGTCGGCAACCAGCACCGCGAGTTCCGGTTCGACCTGCGCTTCCGGGCGCTGACCGGTCGCAGCCGCAGGCAGCTCGAGCGCGACATCGACGCGGGCTTCCCCTATCTGCCGGCGGGCTGCCACATCGCCCTGGACCGCCAGGTCGAGCAGGTGGTGCTCGACAGCGTGCGACGGCAGCTGCGGATCACGACCCGCAGCCTCATCGCCGAACTGCAGCAGCTCACCGTCCAACTCGGCACGGTGGACCTCCCCACCTTCCTCGGCGAGGCAGGCATCGAGCTCGAGGACCTCTACAAGGACTCCGTGGGTGGGTGGACCACCCTGCAGCGTCGTGCTGGCATCTCGCTGCCGACTGCCGGGCCCGAGGAGGCCAGGATCGGCAAGCGGATCGTCAACCTGCTGCACCTCGATGATGTCGAGCGCCTCGGGATGCTGGCTCGGATGTCGGCCGCTGAGGTGGTCGACGACGAGCTCGACCTGCGGCAGCGACGGGTGGCGACCATGCTGCTCGCCGCGCTCTTCGCGGAGAAGCCGGTGCTGCAGGACCTGCCTGTGGCGCTGCGCGGCCTGCAGCGCTACCCGGCGCTGCGTGCTGAGCTCGGTGAGCTCGCCGCGCTGCTCGAGGACCGGGCGCCACACCTGCCCAGGGTGCTCAGCGACCTTCCCGACGTGCCGCTGCAGGTCCACGCGACCTACCGGCGCAACGAGATCGCCGAGGCGTTCGGGCTCACCGGGGCCAACTGGAGAGAGGGCGTCCGCCACGACAAGCGCACCAACTCGGACCTGCTGCTCGTGACGCTGAACAAGTCCGAGGAGCACTACACGCCGACCACCATGTACCGCGACTACGTCATCTCACGTGACCGGTTCCACTGGGAGTCGCAGTCGGGAACCTCCCGGCGCTCGCCGACCGGCAGGCGCTACCTCGAGGGCTCCTCGCGCCCGCTGCTGTTCGTGCGGTCCGAGAAGGGTGACCCCTACCTGTTCATCGGCCAGGGCGAGCTCGAGTCCGCCCGCGGCGAGCGCCCGATCGCGATCACCTGGCGGCTGCGTACGCCGCTGCCGGAGGACGTGTTCCAGGCCGCACGTCGGGTCGCGGGCTGACCGGCCCGGTGCACGGCGCGAACGGACCCGCGATCCGGCCTAGCCTGGGGGCCGGAGTCGGGGAGCCGATGAGGTACGCACCGGGGCTGAACCAACAGGTCGCGCTGCAGGAGCGCATGCGCGAGGCCCTCGACGGTGCGAAGCGCGTGCACCTCGCCGCGGCCTACGCCAGGTGCTCGGGCACCTCCAAGCTGCTGCAGCTCGCGCCACCTCGGGGCAGTCGGGCGGTCCTCGGCCTGGGCTTCGGGATCAGTGACCCGCTCGCGGTCGAGCAGCTCGACGACGCCGGCATCGAGGTTCGGGTCGTGCCGGATGGGGCGATCGCGGCCTCGACCTTCCATCCCAAGCTCTCCCTGGTCGAGCGGCGCGGGGAGCTGCGCACCATCTCCGGTTCCGCCAACCTCACCGGCCCGGGCTGGACGACCAACGTCGAGCAGTTCGAGGAGCTGTCGTTCCCGGACCCTTCCAGCGAGGCAGACCGGCAGCGCGAGCGCTACGAGCTCGTCTGGGACCACGGCGCCCCGCTGAGCCTGCTGCGGCGCACCGGTGACTGGGATCGCTACCGGCAGCGCGCCCGTGATCGGCGGCTGCTCGAGCGCGAGGACATGCGCCGGCTCACCCGGCTGCAGGCCAGCACCGGGCAGCTCGTCGGGTCGCTGGCCCGCCGCTCGACGCGGGCCGCGCCGGGCTATCTCGGCATCACCAACGACGACTGGTGGCAGCTGCAGCTGCACCTGCGCGACCAGACCGACCGGGCCCTGTTCTGGCGGCGCAACACCAAGGGCTTCAAGGCGCTGGCGACCGGCGGCGTGTTCTTCCACCTGGTCAAGGACCCGTCGGCGCCCGAGCAGCTCCGGGCGATCCGCGGGTACTCGATCTATCCCGGCGACTACGAGGTCGGCTTCGCCGCCGAGCTGTTCCGCCACTACGGGCGGCTGCTCGGGGTTGGTGACCTGCACGAGCTGCACCGTGGGCTCGGCATCCCGCCCGGCGGGCAGATCGGGGTCATCCACCTCGCGTCGCTGGCCGAGCTCGACCGGCCGGTCACCCTCGACGAGCTGCGGGCCAACGGCGTTGCGTTCGCGCGCAACATCGTGAGCGGACGGTCGTTGTCGCTGGCGGAGGTCGCGACCGTGTTCGAGCTCGGCGGCCTCGGTGTCGGCGATGACGTCCTGCTGGCCGCGGAGCACCGAGCAGCACCGTGGCACTGACCGGCGAGCAGGTCCTCGCGCAGGTCGTGTCGGTCCTGCTCGTCAGCCACTTCCCGCCCTCGCTCCACGACGAGTTGTGTGCGGAAGTGGGACTGGAGCTGCGGCTGCGCCCTGTGGCCGGATCACCGCGTTCTGGTCTCCCGCCGGTTCCATGGCAGTGGCCCGGCCCGTGAGCTGGTCATCGACCTCGCCGGCAGGCCCCTCCACGCCCCGCAGCACGGGTTGCCGCTGCCAGCCGCCGTGCACGTGGACTGGCATGGCAGGGAGGTCTTCAGCGGTGAGTCGCGTACTCCCAACGTCGAGTCCCGAGCGGCGGAGGATCGGGCGCCCTTCGACGGGTAGTGCACTGACGGGGCGAGGGCTCGTGTCACACCCGACGTGCATCGTGGTGATCACCCCACCGAAGGTCGATGCCGATGCCAGACACCGCCGCCTTTCCGCCACCGCCTCCACCACCTCCGATTGGCGGGGACGTTCCCGCACCCCCGAAGCCCTGGTTCAAGCGTTGGTGGGGGATCACGATGATCGTCGCCTTCTCCCTGGTGCTGGTGGGCCTCTCCACGGGCGGGTCTGATGATGACACCGACGACGTCGCGGTCGACGAGACGACCGCGTCCGAGGATGTCGCCGCCGAGGCCGAGGCCGATCCAGCGCCGCAGCCCGAGCCGGAGCCCGAGCCACAGCCCGAGCCTGAGCCCCAGCCAGAGCCCGAGCCCGGACCAGAACCAGAGCCCGAGTCCGAACCAGAGCCCGAGCCCCAGTCCGATCCGGAGCCGGAGCCTGAGACCGACCAGGCGCTCACCGCCGGGCAGCGAAACGCGCTGCGAGCTGCCGAGAACTACCTCAACGTCAGCGCCTTCTCGCGGACGGGATTGATCGAGCAGTTGGAGTTCGAGGGGTACTCGACCGAGGACGCGACCTTCGCCGTCGACACCGTCGAGGTCGACTGGCGCGAGCAGGCCGTCGCTGCTGGCGAGAGCTACCTCGGCGTCAGCGCCTTCTCGCGGACGGGATTGATCGAGCAGTTGGAGTTCGAGGGGTACTCGACCGAGGACGCGACCTTCGCCGTTGACACCGTCGAGGTCGACTGGAACGAGCAGGCCGCGAGGTCAGCCGAGGACTACCTGAGCATCTCGCCCTTCTCCCGTGCCGGACTCATCGACCAGTTGGTCTTCGAGGGCTACACCCGCGAGCAGGCCGAGTACGGCGTCACGCAGGCGGGGCTCTGAGCGCCGACGCATGCCGTGGCGTGCCGGTCACCCGATGTCCGTGGTCGGCGCGGCAGCTATCCACAGGCGAGGAATCCGTCGCCACACGGCCCCGGCCGGCTGGCATCGTTCGGGTGAGCCGACCCGTCGAGGTGCCACCCATGTCCAACCCTGAATGCGTCAGAGTCCTGCTGCCCACGGTGCAGGGCGTTCCCTGCGATGCCGAGGTGGTGTGGGCCGAGCCCCGCGACCTGCCCGCCGGCCGCTACGAGGTCGTCTCGGTCACCTGGATGGCCGACGGGGTGAGCTTCGGGGACACGGTGCGCTGCGACGTCGCCGGCGACGGCTCACTCGTCGCCGTCGAGGTCATCGAGCGCTCGCCCCATGCCACCGTGGTGTTCAGCCTCACCGACGAGGCGTTGCCCGACGACCTCGTGACGTGTCGGATCCTCGACCTCGATGCCGCGATCCAGGATCTGCTCGACCTGTCGCTGCCGTCCGAGGGCGGAGCTGGGATCCTCTC
>SKJO01000489.1 GCA_007121975.1 Nitriliruptoraceae bacterium
CCCGCCGCGCCACCCCGCCACCCGCCGCGCCACCCCGCCACCCCGGTGCGCTCACGGAAGGCGCGATCGGTAGCGCTCAGCGCTCGGTGGCGCTGCCGCGCAAGCGCCGGGGCGGGTCACGGACCGGTGTGTGGGTCGGGGCGTCGGTCGAGGCAGCGTTCAGTCCCAGTCAGGGGCGAAGTCGGGGTCGATGAGCCGCCCGCCACACTCCAGAGCGTCGATGCGTGCCATCTCGACGTCGCTGAGGGCGAAGGAGTGGACGTCGAAGTTGCTGCGAATGCGTTCGGGCGTCCCCGACTTCGGGATCGTCACGACCCCGGGGCGCTGCAGCATCCAGCGCAGCGTGACCTGCGCCGGGCTCACCTGGTGGTCGGCGGCGATCGCCCGGAGGGTGTCGTCATCGGCCACCTTCCCGCGGGCCAACGGTGAGTAGGCCGTCAGGAACCCGCCCCGGGCCGCCAGCACCTCCTCGATCGCGGCGACGCCGAGATAGGGGTGGTGCTCGACCTGGTCGGTGACGATCGGTGCGAGCTCGCACGCGCGGACGAGCATCCGTGAGGGGAAGTTCGAGACACCGAGGTGGCGGGTCAAGCCGTCGTGCTGCAGCTGGCTCATGGCCGTCAGCGTTTCGCCGAGCGGGGCGACCTCCTCCGCGGGCCAGTGCAGCAGCAGCAGGTCGACGTGGTCGGTCCCGAGCTCACGCAGGCTCATCTGTGTCGAGCGGATCACGTCGGCCGCGGCGGCGTTGGACGGACGGATCTTGGTGGTGACGAACACCTCGTCGCGGTCGAGGCGGCTGTCGGCCAGGGCGCGTCCCACCTCGGCTTCGTTGGCGTAGCCCTGTGCGGTGTCGAGGTGGCGGTAGCCGGTCTCGAGCGCGGTCATCACCGACCGGTAGGCGTCGTCGCCCGCGAGCTGGAAGGTCCCGAACCCGAGGCGTGGAACCGCGGTGCCGTCGTCGAGGTGGAAGGTGGTGACGTCCATGGCAGCCTCCGTGGGGCTCTCGGTGCGGGAGCATCGTTCGTCACGGTACGGCCATCGACGGGGATGGTGCCGGCCGTGGGTTCGTCCGTTGGTCGGCAGCTGGCCCGCCGGGCGGTGCGTCACCGCTGGCTGCCGGCCTCCAGGGACAGGCAGCTGGCTTCGAGGCTGTTTCGGTGGAATCGGACCACGCCGACCTCGCGACACCCGTGGTTGGCGTGGATCACGGTGCGCCCGCGCGCGAGCGATCCCGATCGCCTGGCATGCCTGGGGCCTCGGCGTCAGGACGCCTTGGAGGTCACCGCGGGCCCGCGCTTGAGGTAGTGCTCGAACCGGAGCAGTTCCGGCGTCGGGTCGAGGCCTTCCCGAGTCAGCGCCGTGACGGCCTCGTCGACCACCTGCAGCGCGCGCGAGCGGCGTCCCTGCTCGGCGAGCAGGCGAGCTGCGGCGAGGTAGCGGCGTTCGGTGGTCGGGTCCATCTCGATCGCCTCGAGGTGGGTGCGGATGCCGTCATCGAGTCGACCGTCGGCCTCCGCGTCTGCCGCCAGCAGGTCGTGCATCGCCAACGCCTGCCGCCGGAGCTGCTGCCGCGCGGCGATCGCCCAGTCCTGATAGGCGAGGTGCGGGCTGTCCCCGGCCTCGTACAGCGCCAGTGCCGCGGCTGCCGCCTCGGTGCGGTTGGCTGACGGACCCCGCGCCTGACGGACGAAGGCGGCGAACTCGTCCGCATCGACGTGCACGCCGGCCGGGAAGCGCAGCACGTCGTCGTGGCGTTCGATGAGCTCGCCGTAGTCGCGCCGGACGCGGCGCAGCACGGTGCGCAGCCGTTGACGTCCACGGGACGCTTCGCTGTCGGGCCACAGTGCCTCGACGGCCTGCTCGACGGTGCGCGACCCGTGGTGCAGCGCCAGGAACGCAATCAGCTCACCGGGGCGGCCGGTCGGTTCGGTGCGGTGACCGTCCAGGTCGATCGTGAGCCCGTCGATCACCCGGATGCGTGCGCGGGTCGCCTCGGCGGCGTCGCGAGCACTTGCGGAGCTCTGCGCGGCGATGGGCAGCAGGACGCGTGCGATGGCCGGTTCACGCGTCATCGGCAGGTCGGGATGGCCGAGCTGCGCGGCCTGCTCGAACGCGGCAGCCGCCAACGCCCGCACGTCCGACGCGCCGGCCAGATGGCGGACGTAGGCGTGCAGGAGCGTGGTTCGCCAACGGTCGCGCGGCTCCACCGCGTCGCCGCCGTCGAGGTCGGCCAGTGCCCGCTGCGCACGGTCGAGGTCGCCGGCGTGCGCCGCCAGGACGAACGTCGTGAGCGAGACGAGCCTGGTGGTTCCCGGATCCCGCGCCCGGGCGTCGGCCAGCAGGCGCTCCGCATCCTCGAAGCGTCCGACCCGGGCGAGCAGCTGGGCGGCGTCGGCGCGGAAGAACGCGCCGTGCCCGGTGTCCACGACCACCTCGGACACTTCCACGGCGCGGCAGGCGGCCCAGGTGGTGTCGGCATCGCCCTGCTGCGAGGCCAGCTTCGCGGCGCCCCAGCGCGCGAAGGCGGCGGAGCGTTCGTTGACGAGCGTGCCGGGTGCCCTCGCGGCGCGGCGCAGCTCGGCCAGATCCGCCTGTGCCTCGGCGTAGCGCCCGAGGTCGATGAGGATGAACGCGCGGTAGGGCAGCACGCCCAGACGCGTGCGCGAGCTCGGGTCGATCCGGAGTGCCAGATCCAGTTGTTCGAGCGCCTCCTCGTGCCGTCCCAGCGGCCAGGTGGCGACCGCGGCCGCGATCGTCCACAGCGCGGCGGCGTGGGTCGCTGCCCCTTGCTGCCGGAACAGCTGGGCGGCGTCGTCGAGCGCCCGGGCACCGTCGCGCAGCGCCCCCGCGGTTCGCAGGCTCGCCGTCGCCCGCCCGACGGCGCCGAGCAGCCGGGCGCGAGCCATCGGCGGCAGATCCTTACGGGCCAGCAGTTCGGTGACCTCGCCGACCAACGAGTCGTCGTCGCTCGCCGCGGCGCGCATCGTCAGGTCGGCGGCGATCACCTCGCAGCGCTCGTCGTCACCCGCAACTTCGTGGCGCTCGTCGACCAGCGAGCGGGCGCGCCTGATGGCGTCGCGGTAGTCCTCGAGCCGGCCGGCGAGCAGGTAGAGGTCGGCGAGGTCCACCAGGATGCGCGGATGCTCGGCCAGCAGGTGGTCGGGCAGCGATCCGACCGCTGCGGCGTGCTCCGAGGCATCGAGCTGGGTGCGCTGCGGTGGGCAGAGACCGGCGAGCAGTTCGGTGAGCTCGCGCTCCAACCCCGGTGCGGTGAGGACCTCGAGGGCCGCAGCGGGGTGACCGAGGTCGAGGTAGCGCCCGGCCGCGAACCGTGCGAGCTCGGAGTCGGCCGCCTGCGATGCCACCATCTCGCGGACCGCGTTGGGCAGTACCCACATCCCGGGCAGCGCGGCCTCGACCAGCGGCAGCCCGAGATCGGGGATGCTCGCCAACCCGTCCGGCCACCCCGCCTCGCGGACGATGAGGTCGTCGAGACCCGGCAGCTCGGCGAGCCGGATGATTGTCCGGCGAAGTGGCTCCGGCGCCGCCTCGAGCAGCGAGGCCAGCAGGTCCCCGAGCGTGGCCGGGCGTGCGAGCAGACGGCTCAGCTCCTGAGCGAACGTCGTATCCGAGTGCGCGAGCGATCGGCGCAGCCGTTCGGCGGCGAGCGTCACGGCAGCCGCCCACCCGTCACACCGTTGCGTGAGCAGGGCGATCTCGGGGTCGTCGAGTCGGTTCGCTACACCGGTGCCGAGCAGTTCGCGCGTCTCCTCGTCCGTGAACCGCAGGTCGGTGGCTGCGATGACCCGAGCGCCGGAACGCTCCACGACGGTGGTGAGCGGCTCCGGCAGCCTGCGGCCGGCCAGCACCAGGCGGTGGGGGGCGGGCCACCGCGCGACCAGACCGCTCAGGACGCCCACCAGCTCGTCGTCGGCGAGGTGCACGTCATCGACGACGATGAGCAGTGAGGTGTCGTCGTCCTGCCGGGGCAGGACCAGGGCGAGCGCCTCGGTATCCGTCGAGGGCTCCAGCGCCAGCGCGAGGTCGCTCAGACCGTGGTCGCGCAGCGAGCGTCGCAG
>SKJO01000214.1 GCA_007121975.1 Nitriliruptoraceae bacterium
CGTCGAGCACGCCGGGCTCGAGCCCCCAGTCGGCCTCGCGCCCCACCAGCCGTGCGGTGAGGTCCGCGCCGACATCCGCCGCGTAGGCCAGCGCCAGCATCGCTTCGAGCTCGCCCCGCTCACCCCAGCCCGTGAGGTGCTCGGCGGCCGCCACGGCCGCGGACACCGAGGCCAGGTCGTAGGCCACCGTCTGCTGCTGGTCGATCAGGGCCGCGCTGATCCGCCCGTCCTTCTCGCACCGCACGGCGAGCTCGGCGGCGGTGCGGTCGACCACCGCGCGCAGGGCGGTGGTCAGGGTGCGGGCGTCCTCGAGGTGCGACACAGTGATCCTCCATGGGTCGGTGGCCGGCAGCGCGGGCGGGGCTGGGGTGCACGAAGCGTGCCACCCCGAGCCGGCTGCGGCCAACCTCGCCGATGCGCGCCTCAGTCGTCGCGAGCGACCAGCGCGGCGCCGATCGCCCCGCCATGGTCACCGAGCGCCGCGGGCACGATGCGGGCGCGGGGGGGCTGCAGGAACAGCGAGCGCTGCGCCGCGGCCTCGATGCGCGCGACGAACGGGGCTCCGAGCTTGTCGGCCAGCCCTCCACCGACGACCACCCGGCCGAGGTCCAGCAGGTTCACGGCGGTCGCGATCCCGGCCGCGAGCGTGGCCACGGCGTCCTCGAGCAGTTCGGTGAGCAGCGCATCGCCACGCTGGAGGGTGTCGCGGAACACCCCGGAGGTCGGACGCGGCTTGCCCTTCTCCCGCATCACCTCGAACAGGATCGAGGCGCGGCCCCCGGCCACGGCCCGCTCGGCGGCGAGCACCATCGCGCGGCGCCCGGCGTAGGCCTCGACACAGCCGCGCCGCCCACACGGGCAGACCGCCCCTCCCTGACGCACCACGAGATGGCCGAACTCGCCGGCACCACCGGTCCCGCCTTCGAAGGGACGGCCACCGAGGATCAGCCCGCCGCCCACCCCGGTGCCCACGAACACCGCCAGCAGGTCGTCCTCACCGCGACCGCTGCCCAGCCGGTGCTCCCCCACGGCTGCGGCGGTCACGTCGTTGGCGACCCGCACCGGCAGCCCGGTGCGCGCAGCGACCTCCTCGTCGAGTGCGAAGCGCGACTGGAAGCCCGGGACGTTGGAGGCATTGCCCACCGTGCCGTCGGTCACGATGCCGGGCGAGCCCACGCCGACTGCGGCAACGTGCTTGCGCTTGAGGCCGGCGGCGTCCATCGTCTCGTCGACCGCGCGGGCGAGCAGGTCGAGCACGTCGGACCGTCCGCCGGTCGTGGGGGTGCGGTGCTTGGTCGAGGCCAGCACCTTGGCACCGTCGTGGGCGATCGCGGTGACGTTGGTCCCCCCGAGGTCAAGCCCGATCGTGATCATGCGCAACCCTCCCGCGCGCGAGCCTAGCCGGGTCGCCCGGCACCGCCGCGAGCACCAGGCCCACGGCCAGCAGCCCGGCACCGACCAGCGCCCAGCCGGTCAGGCGCTCGGCGAGCAGCACCGCACCGAGCACGGCGGCGGTCAGCGGCTCGGCCAGCGTCAGCGTGGTGGCCGTGGCGGCGTCCACCCCCGCCAGCCCCCGGGCGAACAGCCGGTAGCCGAGCAGCGTGCCGGCCACACCCAGCCACACCGCGGTCAGCGCCCCCCGGGAGCTCAGCAGCCAGCCCCCGCCGGTGACCACCAGGGCAGGAAGCAGCAGCAGCCCGGCACCCGTGAAGATCACGGCCATCACCGAGGGGCCCGCCAGGCCGCGCTCCAGCAACTGCTTGGCCAGCAGGGTGTAGGACGCATAGGCGGCCCCGGCCATCAGGCTCAGGCCCGCCCCCAGCGGCGTGGTGCCCGCCTCCCCGCCGCCGAGCAGCAGCGCCCCCGCGCCGACGATGGTCGCCACGGTGGCCACCAGCCAGCGTCCGCCGGGCGGTCGGCCGCGCAGCTGGGAGAGCAGGCCGGCGAACATCGGGGCCGAACCGATGCCCAGCAGGGTGCCCACCGCCACGCCACCGACGCGGATCCCGGCGAGGTAGCCGAGCTGGAACACGCTGATCGCGAGGATCGCGCCGAGGGCCAGACCGGGTGCACGGCGCAGGACCGCCACGAGCTGCCCGCCTCGGCGCGCAAGCAGCACCGAGGCCAGCAGCAGCAGCCCACCGCCCAGCGAGCGCACGGCGGCGACCCCGGCCGGCGAGGCGTCGGGTGCACCGAGCTCCTGCGCCGCACCGACCGTGCCCCACAGCACCGCCGCGGCCAGCACGGCCAGCGCGGCCACCGCTCAGCCGCGCAGGTCGGCCAGCACCCGCTGCCAGGTGTCGGGGTCGAACTCGTAGCTCGTCGACAGGCTGATGCGGTCCGCGAGGTGACCGAACCGGGCCCGGATGGCCTGGCCGACCTCCTGCGGCTCGGCGCGCACCGCGAAGGCGTCCACCACCTCGTCGTCGATCAGCTCGGGCATGGTCGCCCACTCCCCGGCGAGCGAGCGGTTGTGCAGCACGTCGTGCAGCTCACCCCAGCCGTGCAGGTCGAGCACGGCCCGGTACGCGGGCGTGGAGCCGTAGAACGCGATCTGGCCCTTGACCATGGCCTCGGCCTCGGCGACCTGCTGCTCGGTCTCGCCGGTCACCGCGAACACCGGCTGGACCACCTCGATGTCGGAGCGGGAGCGTCCGGCTCGGGCCGCACCCGCCTCGACACGCGGCACGGTGACCTGCTCGAGGTAGCGGGCGGTGGAGAAACCGTGGCACAGCACCCCGTTGGCGACCTCACCGGCAACCTCGGTCATACGCGGACCGACCGCGGCCAGCCACACCGCCGGCGGCCCGTGGCCGTGGTCCTCGGGGGTGAAGAACGGGGTCATCAGGGTGTGCTGGGTGAACTCGCCGCGGAAGTTGAGCCGCTCACCGTCGGCCCACGCCGACCAGATCGCGTGCAGGGCCTGGATGTACTCACGCATGCGCGCGGCCGGCTTGGACCACGTCGCGCTGAAGCGCCGCTCGATGTGGGGCTTGATCTGGGTGCCGAGCCCGAGCACGAACCGGCCGCCGGTCAGTGCCTGCAGGTCGTGGGCTGCGTAGGCCACGTGCATGGGGCTGCGCGGGAACGCCACCGCGATGGCGGTGCCGACCTCGATCGAGGACACCGCGCCGCCGGCCGCGACACACGCCAGCAGGGGATCGTGCACGGTCTCGCTCACGAACCACCCGTCGTAGCCGCGGGCCTCGGCGTCCGCGGCGGCAGCGGGGGTGTCGGCCAGGGGATGACCGTAGGTGACGGCGTCGACCTTCACGACAGGCTCCTTCAGGTGGGGGCGTCGGACGGGGCCGGCTGGGCCTGACGGCCGGCGAGATCACGGTCGGCGGCCAGCTGCTGGAGGCGGACCTGGCCGCGGGCGACCGGCTTGCCGTCCGCGGCGCGGGTGATCACCACCTGCCACAGCTGCTGGGTGCGCCCGACGTGCACGGGCTGAGCGACCGCATCGACGCGGCCGGTCCGGTGGGCGCGCAGGAAGTCGGTGGCGTTGGACACGCCCACCACCACCTGCCCGCTGGTCATCGCGTGCAGGGCCGCCCCGACCGAGGCCATCGACTCCACCACCGCGCACCACACCCCACCGTGCACGATGCCGTAGGGCTGGTGGTGGCGCGCGTCGCAGTCGAGGTGGGCGGTGACGCGGTCGAGCGCGAAGTCGCCCCAGACCAGCCCGATGGTCCCGGTGCCGAAGGCGTCGCCGTCGAGCGCCAGGGACGCCAGGCTCGCGGCGTCCAGGGTCTCGCCGGCCGCCAGACGCTGACCGAGTTCATGGGGGGAGGTACTCACCGGACGGTCCTCTTGTGACATGGGTGACGCGCGATGATCGGCGGCGCGGACGGTAGCGTGCCCGACGGGCCCGGCACCCACCCGCTGCCGGCCGGAGCCGAGGAGGACCCCCATGGCCGATGCCAAGCACCGCAGCCGCGACGTGACCGAGGGCTACGAGCGCGCCCCCGCGCGCGCCATGCTGCGGGCGATCGGCATGACCGACGACGACTGGGATCGCCCGCAGGTCGGGATCGCCTCGTCGTGGAACGAGGTCACCCCCTGCAACCTGCC
>SKJO01000017.1 GCA_007121975.1 Nitriliruptoraceae bacterium
GGTCGTCGCCGGCGGCCACCCGCACCTCGACGGGACCGTCCGGCGCGTACTTCTCGGCGTTGGTCAGCAGGTTGGCCACGAGGTGTTCGAGCTGGACCCGGTCGAGCACGGCGGGCAGGGTCGTCGGTGCCTCCACGACCGCACGGGGCGCCACCGCCGAGCGGTGCACGACGCCGCGCACGACCTCGGCCGCATCCAGCCGGCGGCGCTCGGCACTCAGCGCCCCGCGCGACAGCCGGTCGACCTGCAGCAGGTCGTCGAGCAGGTCCCCGAGCTCGGTGGCGTGGACGAGGAGCGCGTCCTCGAACCGGGTCCGGGACTCGGCCTCGAGCAGGTCGCGACGCTCAACGAGCGTCTCCGCCATCCCACGCACGATCGTCAGCGGGGTGCGCAGCTCGTGCGAGACCGCCGAGAGGAAGGCGTTCTTGGCCTCGTCGAGCTGGCGCAGCCGCTCGGCGTCGGCGCGCTCGGACTCGGCGATGCGCTGCAGCGTGGTCTCGTGCGCGACGCGGTCGCTGACGTCGCGGAAGTACACCGCCAGCCCCTGCGGCGAGGGGTAGGCGTGAGCCTCGAGCCAGCGGCCGATCGGCGCGTAGTAGTCGAGCACGCTCTGGGTGCTGCCCTGCTCGAGCGCCCGGTGGTAGGCCACGTCGAACCCGCTGCCCACCGCCTCGGGGAACAGCGACCACAGTCCCCGACCGACCACCTGCTCGCGGGCACGACCGATGATCGCCTCGAACCGCGGGTTGACGTAGGTGACGGTGAAGTCCCGGTCGAGCAGCAGGATGCCGTCGGTCACGCTCTCCATCGTCTCGGTCAGGCGCCGGGCGGCCTCCTCGGCCCGCTCGGCCGCCGCCTCGGCCCGCGCCACGGCCTGCTCGCGCTCGGTGACGTCGTGGACGACCTCCAGCACGTGCTGGGGCCGGCCCCGCCCGTCGTGCAGCAGCGTGCCCTCCACCTCGACGTGGGCGACGCCCCCGTCCCCCCGTTGCAGTCGGACCGCCCGCCGGTAGCTGGTGACCTCGCCGCTTCGCAGCTGCTCGACCGCCGCGCGCAGCCGCGCACGATCCTCCGGATGGGTCAGGGCGTGCAGCTCGCGTCCGACCAGGGCGTCCTCACCGTGCCCCGTGATCTCGCGCAGGGCCCGGTTGACCCGCACGATCGGGCCGTCGAGCTCGGCGACGATCACGCCGAGCGGGGCGTGGTCGACCACCCGGGCCGCGAACTCCTCGCTGGCCCGCAGCGCCGCCAGGGTCCGGTAACGCTCGGTGGCGTCGTGGATCACCGAGTGCAGCAGCGCACGGCCGTTGACCTCGACCGGTCCGCTGGAGACCTCCACGTCCCGCTCCCGGCCGTCGGCGGTGCGGTGACGGAAGACGAACTCGGCGCGCTGCTCGAGCCGGGCTCGGCGCAGCTCCGCGGCGAGCTCGGAATCGTCGAGGACGTTGATCTGGCTGATGCGCATCGTGCGCAGCTGCTCCCGGGTCCACCCGTAGAAGCGCTCGGCCGCCTGGTTGGCCTCGACGATGTGGCCGTCGTCGGGATCGATCACCAGCATCACGCTCGGGTGCTGGTCGAACCATCGATCGACGGTTCCGTCCGGCCCGTTGGTCACGCTGCGTACGCTCCTCGCCTGGGTCGCCCAACCATACCCGCCCGTAGGTCGGCGCCGAGGGTGGCCATCCGCCCCGATCGGAGCCCTGCCGCATGTCCGAGCCCGCCGCGAGCGGACCGCCGGCGCGGCTCGATGCCCGCTACTGGCGGCTGTGGGGGGCGGTGGCAAGCTCCAACCTCGGCGACGGGCTGGTCGCGCTGGCGCTGCCGTGGCTGGCCTCGCTGCTGACCCGCGACCCGCTGGCGATCTCGGGGGTGGCGCTGGCCACCCGGCTGCCCTGGCTGGTGTTCAGCCTCCAGGCCGGCACGCTGAGCGACCGCTACGACCGCCGACGGCTGATGGTGGTGGCCAACAGCCTGCGGGCGCTGGTCGCGGTGGCCATGACCGTCGCGGTCTGGCAGGACCTGGCCAGCCTGGCGGTGCTCTACCTCGCCGCCTTCGCGCTGGGGATGTGCGAGGTCGTGTTCGACAACACCTCCCAGGCGATCCTGCCCGCGCTGGTCCCGCGCGAACGACTGGAACGCGCGAACGGCACCATCATGGGCGCGCAGATGGTGATCGCCGAGTTCGTCGCCCGGCCGGTGGCCGGCGCGCTGGTGGGCGTCGCCCTGTCCCTGCCGTTCGCCATCGACGCCGTCACCGCCGCGCTCTCCGCCGCGCTGATCGCGGCGATCCCGGGCAGCTTCCGCACCCGCCCGCAGGGTGAGCGGCCCGAGCAGCGGATGCGGGCACAGATCGCCGAGGGCCTCAGCTGGCTGTGGGACCACCGGCTGCTGCGCACCCTGGCGCTGACCCTGGGCGTGATGAACGGCACCACCGCCGCCATCCTGGCCACCCTCGTACTGTTCGCCCAGGAGCTGCTCGGGCTCGACGGTCTGGGGTTCGGGCTGCTGCTGGCCGCCGGCAGCCTCGGCGGCCTGCTCGGCAGCCTCATCGCCCCCGGCGTCACCGCCCGGATCGGCCCCGGACCCTCCCTGCTGGCCGCCCTGACCGTCCCGATCGGCTCGTTCGCCGTGATCGCGGCGAGCTCCAGCGCGCTGGTCACCGGGGCCGCGCTGGCGGTGTTCACCTTCACCGCCCTGCTGTGGAACGTGGTCACCGTGTCCCTGCGCCAGACCCTGATCCCCGATGGGCTGCTCGGCCGCGTCAACAGTGTCTACCGCTTCTTCGGATGGGGGGCGATGCCGATCGGCACCCTGCTCGGCGGAGGCCTGGTCAGCGCGGTCGCCGCCGCGAGCACCCGAGAGCTCGGCCTGCGCGCCCCGTTCGTGGCCGGGGCGCTGGTGCACGTCGTGCTGGTGGCGGTGGTCGCGCGATCGCTGACCACCACCGCGATCCGTGCCGCACGCCCGCCGCAGGATCCCGACGCGGCGAGCTGATCGCCCGGTACCGTCGCGGGCCTGCCGTTGGCCGACTTCACCGGAGGACTCCCCTGCGCCCCGTCGCCCCGATGCTCGCCGTCCTGCTGCTGCTCGCCGCCTGCTCGTCGCCCGAGGACAGACCCGTCGTCGACGACGGGGCGCGCAGCGCCGAGGCCGGCAACCCGACCGAGGACGAGGAGGCCGACGGACCGCTGCGCTTCACCGGACCCGATCCTGACGCCCTGGTCAACGCCGAGCAGCTCACCGCGCTGAGCTTCGAGGTCGAGGCCGACGACCCTGCGCAGCTCGAGGCACTGGTGGTCCTGCTCGACGGTCAGCCGGTCGACGACGAGCCCGAGGTCGACGGCACCCGGCTGCGCTACGCGCCGGGCGACCTGTCCGACGGCCCGCGCACGGTCACGATCGCCGCCGCCGCCGAGGACGACGACGAGGCGGTGGTGCTCCACGAGTGGGGTTTCGAGGTCAAGGCCACACCGCCACCCCTGGAGCTGGCCGAGCCGGTGGGGCCGGTCGTGGTCGACCAGCCGGTGACGCTCACCGGGGCGACCGAGCCCGGAGCCACCGTCGAGGTCGGCGCGGTGCAGGTCACCGCCGACGACGACGGCGGGTTCGAGCTCGTGCTGGACGCGGGTGACGCGCACCTGACCGTGGTGGCCACCGACGAGGCCGGCAACACCGAGCAGCTCGAGCGTGAGCTCGTCGTCCTGCCCTCCCGGGTGGAGGTCGACGAGGTGCGCACCGTGCACGTCACGTTCTGGGCATGGGCCTCCCCACAGCTGCGCGAGCCGATCATCGAGCTGATCGAGCGCGGCGCCATCAACGCGGTGCAGCTCGACCTCAAGGACGAGGGGGGCCAGATCGGCTACGCCTCGCAGGTCGAGCTCGCCGAGCAGATCGGTGCGACGACCACGGCCATCGACCTCGAGGCCGCGGTCGCCGAGCTGCACGAGCTCGGGGTGGCGGTGGTCGGGCGCATCGTGGCCTTCGCCGACCCGCGGCTGGCCGCCTGGGCCTGGGAGGCCGGCGAGCGCGACCTGGTCATCCAGCTCACCGACGGCAGCGACTAC
>SKJO01000148.1 GCA_007121975.1 Nitriliruptoraceae bacterium
CCACGCCCGACTCCATGCCCGACTCCACGCCCAGCCCCGCCGCCGAGGGCCAGCCCCGCCAGGGCACGACCCTGCGCGCGACGATGGCCGGCGGGCGGATCACGACCGCGGATCACGTCTCCGCCGAACGGGTCGAGGCCGCGCAGGGCAAGGCGGCCGTGCTGCGCGAGGCGCTGCCGTGGATCACCCGCTTCCACGGCAACACCGTCGTGATCAAGTACGGCGGCAACGCCATGGTCGACGAGCAGCTCAAGCGCTCCTTCGCCGCGGACGTCGCCCTGCTGCACTTCGTCGGGCTGCGGCCGGTCATCGTGCACGGTGGGGGGCCGCAGATCAGCGCGCTGGCCGAGCAGCTCGGCGTCACCTCGACGTTCGTGGGGGGGCTCAGGGTGACCGACGCCGCCATGATGGACGTGGTGCGCATGTCCCTGCTCGGCCAGGTCAACCCGGAGGTGGTGGGGCTGGTGCAGTCGGCCGGTGCCCCCTCAGTCGGGGTCGCCGGCACGGATGCGGGGCTGCTGCAGGTGCGTCCCGCCGTGGGACCGCACGGCGAGGACCTCGGGTTGGTCGGCGAGGTGGATCGCGTCGACACCACCTACCTCGAGGAGCTGCTCGACGACGGCTTCCTGCCGGTGGTGGCCACCGTCGGCCGCGACGCGGATGGCCAGGAGCGCAACGTCAACGCCGACCTGGCCGCCGGGGCGATCGCGGCGGCGCTCGGCGCGTCCAAGCTGGTCTACCTCACCGACGTGCCCGGCCTGTACCTCGACTTCGGTGACCCGGACAAGCAGGCGTTGGTCAGCGAGCTCAGCGTCGACCGGCTCGAGCGCATGCTCGCCGCGGACCAACTGCACGAGGGCATGCGCCCCAAGGTCCGCTCGATCGTGTCGGCGATCCGGTCGGGAGTGCCCCAGGCCCACATCCTCGACGGCCGGGTGCTGCACGCGGTGCTCATCGAGGTGTTCACCGACGAGGGCGTGGGCACGATGGTGACCCAGGCCTCGCTGGTCCGCGAGGGTGCGGCGGCCGCGCCCGCGCACGAGGAGCGCTGGGCATGAGCGAGCTCGAGACCCGCGCCGACGCGCATCTGATGCGCACCTACCCGCCGCCGGCGGTCAGCTTCGTGTCGGGCCGCGGCTCGATGCTGTTCGACACCGCGGGCAACGCCTGGCTGGACTTCCTGTGCGGGCTGGCGGTGACCAGCCTCGGGCACGCCCACCCGGCCGTCACCGAGGCCGTCGCCCGGCAGGCCGGCACGCTGACCCACACCTCGAACCTGTTCCTGACCGCTCCCGCGGTCGAACTCGCCGAGCGGCTCGCGCGGCTGACCGGCTGGGACGACGCCCGGGTGTTCTTCGCGCAGTGTGGCGCGACCGCCAACGAGGCCGCGATCAAGCTCGCCCGCCGGTACGGCAAGGCCCGTCACCCCGACAAGGTGCGCGTCGTGGCGCTCGAAGGGTCGTTCCACGGCCGCACGCTCGCGACCCTGGAGGCGACCGGGCAACCCGCCAAGCACGGGCCGTTCGCGCCCCTGGCCGGGTTCGTGGATCACGTTGCCTACGACGACGCCGAGGTGCTGCGTGCGGCCGTCACCGACGCCACCTGCGCGGTGCTGCTCGAGGTCGTGCAGGGCGAGGGCGGGGTGCGCCGGGTGCCCGACGAGGTGCTGGTCGCCGCCCGGGAGGCCTGCGACGCCCACGATGCGCTGCTGATCGTCGACGAGGTGCAGACCGGCATCGGACGCACCGGCCCCTGGTTCGCCTTCCAGGCCACCCCGGTGGTGCCCGACGTCATCACGCTCGCCAAGGCGCTGGCCAACGGTCTGCCGATCGGTGCGTGCGTGGCCCACGGGCCGGCCGCCGAGGTGTTCGCGCCCGGCGACCACGCCACCACCTTCGGGGGCAACCCGGTCGCCTGTGCGGCGGCCAATGCCGTCATCGACACGATCCTGGCCGACGGGCTGCTGGCCACCGCCGAGGCACGCAGCCGCCGGCTGGTCGAGGGCCTGCAGGAGCTGGTCGCCACCTCGCCGTTGGCCACGGGCGTGCGTGGGGCCGGCCTGCTGCTCGGTCTGGAGCTCGCCGCTCCGGTCGCCGCCGAGGTGGTCGCCGCCTGCCGCGAGCAGCTGCTGGTGGTCAACGCGGTGGCGGCGGACGTGGTGCGCCTCGCGCCGCCGCTGACCGTGACCCGCCAGGAGATCGACACCGCGCTGACCGCGCTGGCCGCGGCGCTCGAGGCGGTGGCGCCGGCGGTTTCCACCCCGGCCTCGGAGCTGCCGCCGACCCCCGGTGCGACACGAACCTGACCGACGACAAGGACCCGCCATGCCTGCGCACTTCCTGTCCGCGGACGACCTGAGCGCCGCGGAGCTGATCGCCGTGCTCGACCGGGCGGACGAGCTCAAAGCCGACCGCGCCGCCCGGATGCGGGCCGGCACCGCCCTGCCCCGCGAGGAGCTGCGGGGCCGCACCGTGGCGATGGTGTTCGAGAAGCCCTCAACCCGCACCCGGGTGTCCTTCCAGGTGGCGGTCACCGAGCTCGGCGGCGCTCCGCTGCCGCTGTCTTCGGCCGAGTTGCAGCTCGGACGCGGCGAAACGGTCGCCGACACCGGCACCGTGCTCGCCCGCTACGTGCACGCCATCGTGGTGCGCACCTTCGGTCAGGACCGGCTCGTCGAGCTCGCCGAGGCCTCCAGCGCCCCGGTCGTCAACGCGCTGACCGACCTCGAGCACCCCTGCCAGGCGCTTGCGGACCTGCAGACCTTCCGGGAGGTGCACGGCGGGTTCTCGGGCCGCACCCTGGCCTACGTCGGCGACGGCAACAACGTCGCCAACTCGCTGCTGCTCGCCGGCGCGAAGGTGGGGCTGTCGGTGCGCGTGGCCCACCCCGAGGGGCATGCGCCAGACGCCGGGATCGTCGCCCGCGCCGAGCAGTTGGCCGCCGGCTCCGGGGCGAGGATCACCCTCACGACCGACCCGGTCGCCGGGGTCGCCGGCGCCGACGCGGTGTACACCGACGTGTGGGCGTCCATGGGCCAGGAGTCCGAGGCCGACGAGCGCGCCGGACGGTTCGTGCCCTACCGGGTCACCGCGGAGCTGATGGGCCACGCCGCCGACGGTGCGGTGTTCCTGCACTGCCTGCCCGCCCACCGCGGCGAGGAGGTCACCGCCGAGGTCATGGACGGCCCCGCCTCGCGGGTGTTCGACCAGGCCGAGAACCGGCTGCACGCGCAGAAGGCCCTGCTCGCGACGCTGCTGGCCTGACGCGTCCGATCCCGCCGAGGAGACCGTGCCGTGCCCGCCAAGGTGGAGCGTCAGCAGCTGCTGCGCCAGCTGCTCGCGTCGCACGCGCTGCACTCGCAGCGCGAGGTCCGCGACGCGCTGGCCGACGCCGGCATCGACGCACACCAGGCCACCGTCAGCCGCGACCTCGATGAGCTCGGCGCGGTCAAGGTCCGGGGTGTCAACGGCTCGCTGGTGTACCGCCTCGGCGTCGAGCCGGGACCGTCCACCGCCCGCGAGCGGCTCGACGACACGCTGCGTCGGTTCGTGACCGCGGTGGCCTCGAGCGGCAACCTCGCGGTGCTGCGCACGCCGCCCGCCTGCGCCCATCCGGTCGCCTCGGTGATCGACCTCGCGGAGCTCACCGGCGTGCTCGCGACCGTGTCGGGCGACGACACCGTGCTGGTCGTGGCCGAGGAGGGCATGAGCGGGGCCGAGCTCGCCGTGTCGCTCGCGCGGCGCGCCGGGATCGCCCCGGGCTGAGCTTCGACCTGCCGACCTGCACGACCCGATCCGCCAGACCTGCAGAACCCCGACCAGCCCGACCCCGACCAGCCCGACCCCGACCTGCCCGACCCCGACCTGCCCGACCCCGACCTGCCCGACCCCGATCCCTTGTCAGGAGCATCCCCCATGAGCACCCCCCGCATCGTCCTCGCCTACTCGGGCGGTCTGGACACCTCGGTCGCGATCCAGTGGATGAAGGAGCACCGCGGCGTCGAGGTGGTGGCCTGCGCCGTCGACGTCGGCCAGGGCATCGACGACCTCGACGAG
>SKJO01000410.1 GCA_007121975.1 Nitriliruptoraceae bacterium
GAAGGCCACCCGGCTGCCCTCGGTGAGCTCGAGGCTGAAGCGGTCCCGCTGGCCGGCGACGGCGATCTCCCCCCGCTCATCGAGCAGGCGGGGACGGTCGATGCAGGCCGACTCGAGGGTCGGCTCGGGCTGAGGATCGGCGTCGGGGTCGTCGGGATCGGGGTCGTCAGGATCGGCGTCGGGGCCGTCAGGACCGTCCGGGTCGTCGGGATCGGCGTCGGGGCCGTCGGGGCCGTCGGGGCCGTCAGGACCGTCGGAGTCGTCGGGGTCAGTGTCGCCAGGATCCTCCGGCGCCGGCTGCCCGGGGCCGCCGGGTCCGTCCGGTCCGTCCACGAAGCCAACGAAGCGACCGTTGAACAGCCCGGCCCGTTCGAGCAGGCGCAGGGTGCGGGTGATGAACCCGGCCATCTGCTGGCGGGTCACGGGACGGTCGGGGCCGAACGTGCCGTCGGCAAGCCCGTCGACCACCTCGAGCGCCTGGAGCAGCTCGATGTTGGTGCGGTGGGCGTCGCTGGCCTGGTCGAGATCGGGGAACGGGGTGGCGCCGGCAGCGGAGATGATCTGCGCCACGTCACCGTCGTCGAACAGGCCCAACGCGCGCTGCGCCCGGGCGATGAACGAAGCCATCTGCTGGCGGGTGACGACCCCGGCGGGGCCATAGGTGGTCGGGGTGGTCCCTCCGGTCACCTCGAGCTCGGCGAGCCAGTTGATCGCCGGCGCGTGCACGCTGCCAGGTGCGACGTCGAGGAAGCCCGCAGCGGGCGACGCCGGCAGGGACGTGTCGCCGTTGAGCGACTGCGCGAGCAGCCGGGCGATGAACGTCGCCATCTGCTGGCGGTCCACGCGGTCACCGGCGGCGAAGTTGGGCACGTCGTCGATGCCGATGGTGATGCCGTACGCGGCCATGCAGCGCACGTTGTCGAGGTGCACCTGGGCGATGCTCGACTCGTCACCGAACTCGATCACCGGCCCGTCGGCGCAGACATCGCCGGTCCGTTCGGCAAGCTCAACGCGCGGTGCAGGCTGCTCGGTCAACCCGGCGGCGCTCACCGCCCGCACCCAGAGGTACTCGGCGCCGGCCGGTGGGGTGATGTCGGTCTGCGCGCCCGGCACCCGGGTCCAGTCGTCGCCCGGATCGGCCCGCCATTCGATGCGTGCCACCTCGTCGTCTCCGGCGACCGTCGCGGTCACCTCGACGACGGCCGGGGACACCTCGTCGCGCAGCCGCAGCTCGGAGACCGGCGCGGCCGGCAGGCTGGTGGTGTCGAGCAGGGGTCCGAAGCCGACCGCGTCACCGTCGACGCGAACCTCGTCGGGCAGGGCGTCGCCGGCGTCGATCGCCACCTCGAGGTCGGCGTCCTCGACCCAGGTCTGGGGCCAGACCCGGACCTGCTCGAGGCCGTCGACGCCGTAGCGTCGGGCGAGCATGCCGACCTCCTGGGGCCGGTCGGGCTCGAAGCGCACGCGCAGCTCGCGGCCGGCGAGCGGGGTCACGAACAGGGCGATGCGTCCCTCGAGGGGCACGACGGTCACGCCTTCGAAGCCCGACAGGGCCGTCACCGCCGCGGCGAAGCCCGGGTCGTCCTCGTCGAGCCCCTCGTCGCCCTGTCCGGGCAGCTCGAGGTCGATGCGGGCGAGCTCGCCGTCGTCATCCTCGATGACCACGGTGCCGACCCCGGTGAGGTCCAGGGCCGTGCCGACCAACGGATCGGGCTCGTTGTCCAGGGCCAGCGCCCCCTCACCCGCCTCGTCGGGGCCGTCGGCCGGTTCCCGCTCGGCGAGCAGGAAGGCCCGCCGCTCGGCGCTCAACGTCTGCAGCGCACGGGGCTCGGGTGCCTGCCCGTCGGTGGCGACCGCGTCGGGCAGGGTGTCGGTGAGGAACTGCCAGGCGAACTCGAGCACGACGTCGGCGGCGACCATCGACTGGTGCTTGGCGTCGTCGCCGACCTGCGAGGCGGTGACGAAGGCGCGGGCCACGTCGGGCAGCTGGCCGCTGTCGGCAACGCCCATGCGCGCCGAGGACTCGATCACGGTGCCGTCACCGCTGTCCCACTCGAGCCAGCCGATCCCCATGCCGTCCTCGACCATCGACTCCTCGTCGAACGGCTCCTCGCAGTTGAACTGGTACCACGAGCAGCTGTCGCCCTCGATCTCCTCGAACTGATAGATGGTCGGATGCCCGCTGCCCACCAGGTGCAGGGTGTCGACGGCCTCGAAGGCCCGCTGGTCGAACCGGGCCGAGGAGCGCGCGTAGGCCGCGTCGAGCAGCGGGGCGCCGGCCGTCCCGATCCGCGAGCGGTAGCGGGCGAGCTCCTGCTCGCGGCTCAAGCCGACGATGCCGCCGGGCTCGCCGTCGAAGATCGGGTAGTCGGCGGTGGGCATCAGCTGCAACGCGCCGGGCATGTGGCGGATCGCATCCGAGGCGGCGGACCGGCGGTAGGGGCACACGCCGGGCCCGTCGCGCAGCTTGCAGGGCTGGCCGTGCAGCAGGATCGAACCGAGCTCGGCGGCACCGAGCCAGGGGGTACCGATGGCCACCAGATGCTCGACCCGCTCGACTCCGGGACGGCCGGCGACGTCGTCGACGAGCAGCGCATCGTGGGCGACCAGCCCGCCCTGGGAGTGGGCGAGGATGTCGACCGTGGTGTGCTCGTCGAACACGCCCTGCTGCTCGAGTTCGTCCCACAGCCGCTCGGCGTTGACTTCCGGGGCCAACCGCCAGTCGGTGCCGTAGGGGAACAGCGTCTCGCCGAGCACGTAGCCGCGGTCCTCGAAGAACGCCACGGTCGGGCCGTAGACGTCGAACAGCCCGTAGGCCCGCTCGATCATGCCGTTGGCGCCCCGACCACGCGCAACCTCGACGTCGTTGTCGCCCACGGTGGTCAGCCCGTCGGGTTCGAGCGCGGCCCGGCTGATCACCGATCGGGTTGAGGGCCACACCCGGGTTCCCGACCCGCCGTCCTCGCCGAGGTAGCTGCCCATGATGCCGGGGAGCAGCACCAGCGGACGTTCCACCGAGGGCGCCGCCCCCGAGACACACTGCTCGTCATCGAGGACCTGGGTGGTGCGCAGTCCTTCGACGAACACGGCACTGTCGTAGATGCCGTCGCCCTGGTCGAAGATCGACAGCAGCAGTCGCTGGGGGCCGGGCTGAACGGGGGTGGAGGCGGTCAGCGGGACGGTTCCGCCTCCGTACGCGGTCTCGGCGGCCTCGGCCGCGGACCAGCCGACCCCGATCGTGTTCACCGAGACGACCTCTCCGGGAGCGTCGAGGGGATGCGCGAAGTTGTCGGGGGCGATGATCGTGGGGCCGTCGGTGGTCCAGGTCGACTCGCCGAGTTCCGCGACGAACCCGTCGTTGAAGACGCTGCCCACGAAGTCGGGGTACTCCTCGCTGAAGTACCCGAAGTCGAAGCGCAGGCAGTTGTGGCCAGCCGGGATCGACAGCGAGACCCACAGCGTGGTCACGTCGTAGACGTCGGACCCACGTCCGGCCGGGGTTCCCTGACCCCAGTCGGTGCTCGCGAAGTGCCCCGACTGGTCGATGCTGTCGACACTGCCGGTGGTCATGATGGCGAAGCGCTCACCGATGCGCGGGAAGCGTCCCAGCGACCGCTCGGCGATGCCGTGCGCCCCGGAACCGGGGGGCCCCTGTACCCACTGCGCGTCCTGTACCAGGCCGAACTGGTCGGTCATGGAGAAGGCAAGGTTCGCCGCATCCGAGCGCCAGGTCCCGACCGACTGGATGCCTTCGGCGGCCTGCGACCGCGGCGCGACGAGGGCGAGCAGCCCGAGTGCGAGAAGTGCGGCAGCGGCCATCAGGCCCCGTCGCCGGCTGACGAACACCTTCATGGCAGGCTCTCTTCCGACGACGCGTTGACCGGCTGCGCCGTCCCCCCTGCCCATCGATGGCGCGCTCGGGCGCGCCGCACGCTATTGGCCTACCGTCGTGGCTGTCAATGCATCCGAACGTGGCCCCGAGCCCACGACGAGTCACCGGACGGAGCGATGGGCACCGA
>SKJO01000337.1 GCA_007121975.1 Nitriliruptoraceae bacterium
GGCTCCTCGGTGACCTCCTCGGTCTCCTCGGGCTCGTCGTCGCCGCAGGCGGCGAGGACCAGCGCCATGGCCGCGAGTGCTGCGACGGCCTTACTGGCTCGTACCCTCATCAGGTTGCTCCTTGGTTCCAGCAGGTCCGGGCACGGTCGAGCCCGGTCGGTTCGGGGGCGGGTGCGCTGACCCAGATGTCGCGGCGCTCCGGAGCACGCGACCCGGCGAAAGATAGCGTCGATCCCACGACGGGGGTAGTAGGGACCGGGCTCGGCGGGCCCTTCGGCCCCAATCGCAACGTGTCGGACATCTTCCGCCCTCGAGATCGCATGGTCGCGCGCGGTGGCCGCGCGTGAACGGACGGTCGGTGAGCGCAGCGCGAGATGCCGTGGGCGGGTTCAGGCCGGGTTGCGCTGGCCGTCGATCGTGCGTGGGAGCCCGAGCGGGTTGTCGTCACGCAGCGCCGGGGGCAGGACGGCGGCTGGCACGTTCTGGTAGCACACGGCGCGCAGGAAACGTTCGATGGCGGCGGTGCCCACCGAGGTGTGAGCAGCGTCGGTGGTCGCCGGGTACGGGCCGCCGTGGTGCATCGCGGGGCTCACCGCCACACCGGTGGGGAACTGATCGACGATCAACCGCCCGCAGCGCCCCCGGGCGGCGGCCTGCAGCGCGGCGAGCGGCTCCTGCCCGGAGGTCGTGTCCTCGGCGAGCTCCCCGGGTCCAACGTGGATGCTGACGGTCAGCGAGCCGGGCAGCTCGCGGGCCACCTCGACCATCGATTCGGGGGTGGGGCAGCGCACGATCAGCGACACCGGCCCGAAGTGCTCCTCGCGCAGCTCGGCGGTGGCCCGGTAGGTGGCCAGGTCGGTGGCCAGCACGGTGGCCGCGCACCGACTGCCTGCCCCGGCGGGGGGATGGCCCTCGGCCAGCACCTGCACACCGTCCACGGCGCGCGTCACCCCGAGCCGTTCGTCCAGCGCGCCGAGCACCCCGGCGTTGAGCAGGGCGCCCGCCGGCTGCTCACCGAGCACGGCCGCGACCTGCTGCTCGAAGCGGCGGCCGGCGTCGTCGTCGGGCACGAACACCAGGCCGGGCTTGGTGCAGAACTGTCCGGTGCCCAGCGTCATCGACCCGACGAAGCCCTCGGCCAGCTGCTCGCTGCGGGCGGCGAGCGCGGCGGCGGTCAGGAACACCGGGTTGAGGCTGCCCATCTCGGCGTACACCGGAATCGGGTCGGGCCGTGCGGCGCCGAGGTCGAACAGCGCACGTCCCCCCGCCAGCGAGCCGGTGAAGCCAACCGCTGCGATCGGCGCGGCGAGCACCAGCGCGCGGCCCACCTCGGTGCGGCGACCGTGCAGCAACGAGAACATGCCACCCGGCAGCCCGCAGGCGGCGACGGCCGCCGCGATCGCCTCCCCGCAGCGCTGCGAGGTCGCCGGGTGCGAGGGGTGGGCCTTGACCACGACCGGGCAGCCGGCGGCCAGCGCCGAGGCCGTGTCGCCCCCGGGCACGCTGAAGGCCAGCGGGAAGTTGCTGGCGCCGAACACCGCCACCGGACCGCGGGCCACCTTCAGCCGGCGCAGGTCGGGACGCGGTGGCGTCGCGCTCGGGTCGGCCGGGTCGATGCGCACGTCGAGGTGGGAGCCCTCCCGCACGGTCGTCGCGAACAGCCGCAGCTGCCCGCAGGTGCGTGCCAGCTCGCCGGTGAGCCGGGTGGGGCCGAGCGCGGTCTCGAGGTCCGCGAGCTCGACGAGCTCGTCGCCGATGGCCTCGAGGCCGGCGGCGATGGCTTCGAGCAGCTCGGCGATGGCCGCAGGGGGCAGGTCCCCGGTGGCGGCGAACGCCTGTGCGGCGGCGGTGGCCGCGGCCGTGACCTGCGCCTCGGTGGCCTCCGGGAACTCCGGACCGATCGGCACGCCCCGGGCGGGATCGACGGCGCGGAACGTCGGCCCCCCACCGAGCGGCTGTGGTGTGCCGGCGATCAGGTGGGCGCCGGTGACACGGTCGATCGGGGAGCTCATGGGTCCTCCTCAGGTGGCGGAGAGCGCATCCTGCCCGATCGTTCCCCCGACGTCTGGCATCATCGGTTGCGGCCTGGGCCGGCGTTGAGCATCCGGTGTCGGATCCGACCGGGTTGCGTCGGTGGAGGACGCCATGATCAGCGAGCTGCAGCAGCTCGTCGAGGCGCTGGCCGCAGCGCTCGACCGGCCGGTGGTGCTCGAGGACCGCCGCCAGCGGCTGATCGCCTACAGCCAGCACGACCAGCCGATGGATGGGGTGCGCCGCGAGACGATCCTGCAGCGCCAGACCACCCCCGAGGTGATCGCCGAACTGCGCCGCTTCGGCATCGCCACCTCGCAGGTGCCGGTGCGCATCCCCGGCAATCCCCGGCTCGACCTGCTGCCTCGGGTATGTGTCCCGCTGCGGCACGCCGAGGTCCTGCTCGGTTACCTGTGGTTCCTCGACGAGAACGGCTCGATGCCCGACGAGGACCTCGAGCGGGCGGTGCGGCGGGGCGGTGACTTCGCGCTCGCGCTGTACCGCGAGAACCTGCTCGGCGAGCTGTCGCGACGCCGTGAGGAGGAGGCGCTGCGCAACCTGCTGCTCACCGAGGTCGAGGCCCGGCGCGAAGCGGCCCGAATCCTGCGCGACCTCGGCGTCTTCGCCGGGGACGGCGCGGTCGTGGCGCTGGTCGCCCAGCCGGTCCGCGACGACGGCGAGGCGCCCAACCCCGAACTGCAGCGGCTGGCCATCGAGCAGGCGCTTGTGGCCACCCGCCGTCAGGCTGGTCCGCACGACGCGTTGCACCTGGTGCGCCACGACCACGGGCTGCTCATCGTGACGGTCGGTGCCGCGGGCACCCGGCCACCGGTCGTCACCCACGGACAGGCGCTGGTCCACGCCCTGCAGCGCGCCCTGGTGGGGCTGCCCGGCAGCGGACGGGTGGTCGTCGGTGTCGGCGAGGCCCGACCTCGGCTCGAGTTGGTCGTCGAGTCCTACGAGCAGGCGCGCCTGGCCGCCCGGCTCGCGGTCAGCCTCCCCGGCGTCGGCCCGTTGGCCGAGTGGCGGGAGCTGGGTGTCTACCGGGCGCTGGCACAGCTGTCCACCGAGCAGCTCGGCGCCGGACTGCTGCACGCGGGGTTGGAGGCGCTGCTGGCCGCGGGCGAGGACCAGCAGTTGGCGCGCACGCTGGAGACCTACCTGGACCTGGCCGGCAACGTCGGGGCCACGGCCGCCGCCTTGCAACTGCACCGCACCTCGCTGTACCACCGGCTGCGGCGCATCGAGCAGGTCGCCGACGCGGACCTCGCCGATGGCAACGACCGTCTGGCGCTGCACCTGGGCCTGAAGCTGGCCCGGCTCACCGGTCGCTACGCCCCCTGATCGTGGGGTTGGCCCCCGTCCGGTACCTGTCCACCCGGTCCCCGCCCGGCGAGGTCGAGCCCGGCGATCTGCTGCAGCGTCACGGGCTCGAGGATCGGTGAGGTCGACAGCGAGCCGGCATCCGCGGCCGGCTGTCCGGTCAGCTCCGCGACGAGGTCGGTCACCGCCGGCCCGCACATCCGGCCCTGGCAGATGCCCATGCCGCAGCGCGTGGTCAGCTTCACCGAGCGCAGGTCGCGGGCGGCGAGCTCGGTGACCGCGCGGCGCACGGCGCCGAACCGCACCTCCTCGCAGCGGCACACGACGGTGTCGTCCTCGAGCCAGCCGATCCACCCCCGCCGCGCGGGGTAGGCCGCCGCCAGTGCCGCCGCCAGTCGTAGCTCGCGGTCCCGGCGGGTCCGGGCGGTGCGCGACAGCTCGGCGTGCTCCCGGGCGGTGAGCCGGCCGTGCGCACGTGCCGCGCTGAGCCCGGCGATGGTGCCCTCGGCGGCGGCGCCCTGCGCGCCGGTGACCCCGGTGCTCTCCCCGGCGGCGAGCAACCCCGGCACGCTGGTGTGCTGGTCGTCGTCGACCACCACGGCCTGCTCACCCCACACCGGGTCGGGCGCGAGCCGGCCGCCGAGCAGGGCAGGCAGCCCGACC
>SKJO01000160.1 GCA_007121975.1 Nitriliruptoraceae bacterium
GCGAACCCCACCGCTGCGAACCCCACCGTCGCGAACCGACGCTTCGGCGGCAACGGCCAGCGCTCGCGGGGCCGTCGCACCCACGACGAGCGCGCGACCGGTCGTGACGACGCCGGGGACCGCTCCCGGGGGCAG
Organism: Nitriliruptoraceae bacterium; assembly: GCA_007121975.1. GTDB lineage: Bacteria > Actinomycetota > Nitriliruptoria > Nitriliruptorales > Nitriliruptoraceae > SKJO01. The sequence goes on from SKJO01000160.1 coordinate 136, forward strand.
GCGGCGCCGGGCGGTCCGGCGGGACCGGACCAACCGTGGTGGTCGCGATCGGCGGAGGATCTGGACCCGGGCCTCATCGATGCCGGCCACGCGGCGCACGAGGATGACCTCGAGGCCGGCGTCGACGGCGGCGGCTGGACGTTGCCGGTGACCTCTGACGGCCCGCATCCCGCTGACGGCCCGCATCCCGCTGACGGCCCGCATCCCGCTGACGGCCCGCATCCCGCTGACGGCCCGCAGGCCGGTGCGCCCGATTGGGAGGCCCCCGGGTCAGGTCCGGACCCCTCCCGTGGCAGTGCCGCCGACCCCCCACCCCACGGCGAGCCGGGACCGGGGCCCGCGGCGCACCGCCCGGATCTGTGCGGGGTGTGTCCGATCTGTGCGGGGTTCCGCGTGCTCGAGGACCTGCGCCCCGAGCTTGCCGGCCACCTCGCCGAGGCGGCCTACCACCTCGCAGCCGCACTTCGCAGTCTGGCCGAGCATCCGCCCTCCTCCCGTGGGGAGGCCGGCGGTCGATCCGAGCCCACGACCATGCAGCACATCGATGTCGAGTGAGTCGGCCTCCCGCAGCCGGCCCGGTCCACGACCGGATCCGTGCCTGCCCGGCCGCGTGCCCCCACCGACCGACCACCTCCGGGAGGACCCACGAGCATGAGTGAGCCGCTGGCGATCGGGGTCGACATCGGGGGGACCAAACTGCGCGTGGCCGTGGTCGACACCGAGGGCCGCATCCTCGAGCGTCGGCGTGCGGGCACCCCCGCCGGGGACGCCGAGGGGCTCATCGCGGCGCTGCGCACGGTGATCACCGAGGTCGGTGAGGGCCGGCTGCCGGTCGGGGTCGGCATCGCCGGGTTGGTGACCGCCGACGGCACGGTGCGTTACGGGCCCAACATCGGGGTACGTGACCTTCCGCTGGCCGACGCGCTGCACGAGGTCACCGGCGGGCGGGTCGTGGTGGTCAACGACGCATCGGCAGCCACCTTCGGCGAGCAGCGCTTCGGTGCCGGTCGCGGCGCCTCGGACCTGATCCTGCTGACGTTGGGGACCGGGGTCGGGGGAGGGGTGGTGGTCGGGGGCCGGCTGCTGCTGGGACGCGGCGGCTTCGCCGGCGAGGTCGGGCACCTGATTGTGGCCGAGGGAGGACGCACCTGCCCGTGCGGGAACCGGGGCTGCCTGGAGGCGTATGCCTCCGGCACGGCGATCGGGGACATGGCCCGCGAGCGACTGGTCGACCTCACGGTCGAATCCACGCTGCGTGAGGTCCGCGACCCCTCGGGGCCGCAGGTCAGTACCGCGGCCGCCGAGGGTGACGCCTTCGCGCGCAGCATCCTCGAGGAGGCCGGCCGGTGGCTCGGGGTGGGGACGGCCGCGCTGACCAACGTCCTGGACCCCGAGCTGCTGCTGGTCGGCGGGGGAGCGTCGAGGGCCACGGCCCCGTGGCTGCTGCCGGCGGCGCGGGCATCGCTGCAGTCGCACCTGGTCGGCTCGCAGTGGCGCGAAGCTCCCCGGATCGAGCTGGCGACGCTCGGTGACGACGCCGGGGTCATCGGCGCGGCCCTGCTGGCCGCCGAGCACGTCCAGGGTCGTGGCACGGTTCCGACCGGGTTGGCCACGTGATCCGCGTCGTCACCTACAACGTCGGTGCCGGCCTGGACGTCGGCGCGGCGGGGGAGGTGCTCGCCGCCCTGCAACCCACCGTCGTGTGCGTGCTCGAGGCGCCGTCGACCGCCAAGCTCGAGCGCCTGGCCCGTCCGGCCAGGCTCGAGATCGCGGCGCGGTTCGGGCGTCGCGGCAGCGGCACCGCCGTGCTCGTCGCGCCCCACCTCCACGTGCTGGCCAAGGTCGGGGTGCCGCTGACCACCTCGCGTGATGTGCCCCGCCGTGAGGCCACCCACACGATCGTCAGCATCGGGGGCACGCGGCTGTCGGTGACCGCGGTCCAGCTCGGCCTGCGCCCCGAGGTACGTCGACGCAACCTCGACGAACTCACCGCCATGCTCGACTCGGTCGAGGCGCTCACCATCGTGGGCGGCGACCTCAACGAGTCGCCGCGCGGGCCGGTCGCCACGGCGCTGGCCGGGCGCTATCAGGATGCGCATGCCACCGCCGGCGTCGGATCGGGGCTGACCTACCCCACGACCGACCTGAGCATCCGTCAGGACTTCGTGTTCGTTGATCAGCGGTTCGGTGTCGACCGCTGCTTCTCGCCGTTCGACCCGCCGGTCGAGGTGGCCAGCCAGCACCGTCCGGTTGCGGTCGACCTCGTGCTGCCGTCTGCCGACTCGCCGCACGAGCCACCCATCACCACCCGAGGCCGACCATGACCAGCTTCCCACGTCAGCTGGCCCGCACCCGTCGCTTCACCCTCGGGGTGCCGCGCGGGGTCCGGATCGCCCCGGACGGGCGCCGGCTGACCTACCTGCGCACCGCCGCCGGTGACGATCCCGTGACCGCGCTGTGGACGGTCGAGATCACGCCCGACGGGCTCGGTGAGCCGGTCTGCCTGGTGGACCCGCGCGCCCTGGGCGACGACGACGCGCAGCTTCCGCCGGCCGAGCGGGCGCGACGGGAGCGGGCCCGTGAGGTCGCCGGCGGGATCACCAGCTACGCGGCGGATCCGGGCCTCGAGTTGCTCGCCTTCGGGCTGGGGGGCCGGCTGTGGACCGTGCACCTGCCGACCGGCGCGGTGGTCGAGCACCCCGCCTCAGCCGTGTTCGACCCGCGTCCGGCCCCCGACGGTCGCTCGGTGGCCTACGTCAGCCACGACGCGCTGCACCTGCTGGAGCTGGTCGCCGGCCCCGAGCAGCCCGGGGTGACCCGGCCGGTGATCGGTGAGGAGCGGGTCAGCTGGGGGCGGGCCGAGTTCATCGCGGCCGAGGAGATGGGGCGCAGCGAGGGCTACTGGTGGGGACCGCACGGCAAGCGCATCGCCGTCACCCGCGTCGACGAGACGGCGGTGGCCCGGTGGCACCTCGGCGATCCGGCCTCACCGTGGCAGGAGCCGACCGAGCTGCGCTACCCGCAGGCCGGTTCCGCCAACGCCGAGGTGCGCCTGGCCGTACTCGACCTGCAGGGCACCGGGCGGCGGGTCGACGTGGCGTGGGATCGTGAGGCCTTCCCCTACCTGGCCCGGGTCCGCTGGGGGCGTGACCCGTTGACCCTCCAGGTCCAGTCCCGGGATCAGGGCTGCAGCCAGGTGCTGGTGGCCGATCCCGACACCGGGGTCTGCAGGCTCGTCCGCGAGGTGCGTGATCCGGCCTGGGTGGAGCCGGTCCCTGGTGCGCCGTGCTGGTCGTCGGGTCGGCTCGTCACCGTGGAGGACCGGCTCGACCACGGACCGGGAGGCAGCCGCGCGCTGCTGCTCGACGGCGAGGTGCTCACGCCGCCCCGCCTGCAGGTCCACGCGGTGCTCGCCGCCAGCGCGGCGCAGGTCGTGTTCCTCGCCTCGAACGGCGATCCCACCCAGCGGCACCTGTGGACGTGGTCCGAGGACGTCGGCATCCGGCCGGTCGGCGAACACCCGCCGGAGGTGCAGGCCGGGGTTGCGCGCGGCGACGTGGTCGTGCGCACCCGGTCGAGCCTGGAGCAATCGGCGGTCCAGGTGGAGGTGCTGCGCACCACGCCGGCGGCCGGTTCGTCCGAGCCGGGCCCCCACGGCGTCATCGGCCAGCTGCCGCAGGTCGCCGAGGTGCCGGTCGTCGAGCCGTCGGTGCGGCTGCTCGAGCTCGGTCCGCGCCGGCTGCGTGCGGCGCTGCTGCTGCCGGCTGCGGGGAGCGAGCATGCGTCACACGACGGGCCGCTACCCGTGCTGCTCGATCCCTACGGCGGCCCGCACGCCCAGCGTGTGCTGCGTAGCCGGTCGGCGTTCCTGACCTCGCAGTGGTTCGCCGACCAGGGCTTCGCGGTCCTGGTCGTGGACGGCCGGGGCACCCCGGGCCGCGGACCGGCATGGGAGCGCGAGGTCCGGGGGGATCTTGCCGGCCCGGTGCTCGAGGACCAGCTCGACGCCCTGCGCGAGGCGGCGTCGATCGAGCCACGGCTCGACCTTGGCCGGGTCGGCATTCGCGGCTGGTCGTTCGGCGGCACGCTGGCGCTGCTCGCGGTGCTGCGTGCGCCCGACGCGGTGCACGCGGCGGTGGCCGGCGCACCGGTGACCGACTGGCGGCTGTACGACACGCACTACACCGAGCGCTACCTGGGAGATCCCGCGCGCGAACCGCACGCCTACGACACCTCGAGTCTGATCGATGCCGAGGGGGTGCTGCGCCCGGCTGCGACGTGGTCGAACCAGACGCCGCCCGGGCTGCTGCTGATCCACGGGCTGGCGGACGACAACGTCGTGGCCGCCCACTCCGTGCGGTTGTCGGCGGCGCTGCTCGCCGAGGGGCGGGCGCATCGGTTCCTGCCACTGTCGGGCGTCACCCACGTGACCGGGGAGGCCTCGATCGCCGAGCGGCTGCTCGAGGAGCAGGTCCGCTTCCTTCGACGTGAACTCCTCAGCCGGCCCGAGTCAACGTTCGGCAGCTAACGATCGCCGTTCTCGCGCTGCGCCTGCTTGCCGATGAAGTAGATCAACGCGCCGACCCCGATCACCAGCAGCGGCAGACGCAGCGGTCCGGCAAGCCCCACGACCAGCAGCAGGACGATCAGCAGCCCCAGCGGGCGGGCCAGCCTGGTGAGTCGCTCGGTCGGCAGCGACGACTCCGAGGTGGGGCGTGGCGCACGCTGAGCGCGCGACCGGCTCTCGCTCGGTCGCGAGCCACGGCCCTTGGCCGGCGTGCGAGCGGCCTGCGCGATCTCGTCCATGTTGGCGACCAGGATGCGGTGGGCGTCGTCCGCCTGCTCATCGGGCACCGTGACCTGGATGCCCTCGCGCGTGCGCTTGGCGTCCGGATCGAGCCCGGCCTTCTTGAGCACCTCGAGCAGGACCGTCGCCTGTGCCGGTGGCCAGGGTCCGAGGTCTTCCGCCACACTGCCTCCCGTCCGGTCGTGCCGTCGCGGGTCCGTATCAAGCCTTCGACGCGCCCGGCCCGGTGGCCTGGCGCTCGACGCGCCGCGTTGATGGCCGTAGGCTACTGGTTCATCAGGGTGTGATGCGTTCGTATGGCATCCTGGTGAGGACACCTGGGAGCCAGCGATCGGAGCGCACGTGCCGGGCATGCCGGACGCACCACGGTTGTACCGCACGCTCAAGCGCGCGCTGCCGCCGATGGTCAACCCGTACCTGCACATCCGGGTCGAGGGGCTCGAGCACATCCCCGAGCGCGAGCCCGCGATCCTGGCCTCGAACCATCTGTCGTTCATCGACTCGATCGTGCTCCCGCTCAACGTGCCCCGGCCGGTCTACTTCCTGGGCAAGGCCGACTACTGGGACTCGTGGCGGACCCGCTGGTTCTTCCAGGGCACCGGCGTGGTGCCCGTCAACCGGGGCGGTGGCTCCCAGGCCGAGGCGAGCCTGACCACCGGGGTGCAGATCCTGCAGTCCGGGGAGCTGCTGGGCATCTACCCCGAGGGAACCCGCAGCCCCGACGGCCGGCTCTACCGCGGCAAGACCGGCCCGGCGCGTCTGGCGCTCGAGGCCGGGGTGCCGATCATCCCGTGTGCGGTGCTCGGCACCGACCAGGCCCTGCCGACCGGCGCCTACCGCCCCCGCCGCCTGCCGGTGACGGTGCGCTACGGCGAACCGCTCGATCTGAGCCGGTACCGCGAACGTCGGACCGACCCGTTCGTGCTGCGCTCCGCGACCGACGAGCTGATGTACGAGATCATGCTGCTCTCCGGCCAGGAGTACGTCGACGAGTACGCCTCGCGGGTCAAGTCCGGAGCGGTCGATCTCGCGGCCGAGCTCAACCAGGACCAGGACGTCGAGGTGACCTCCGACGCGCCGCGAGCCGACGACCGCGGCGAGGACCGCGGACGAGGCGAGCGCGCCGCCTCCTAGGCACCTTCGGGGTCGGGCGGCCCCGCGTTCGACTACGGCTGGTCGGGCTCGAGGACCAGCGACAGCGAGTTGATGCAGTAGCGAAGACCGGTCGGCTGGTCGGGTGCATCCTCGAAGACGTGGCCCAGGTGGCCGCCGCAGGTGGTGCAGACCACCTCGGTGCGGCGCATGCCGAGGCTGCGGTCCTCGATCTCGCCGACGACCTCGGCGGAGGCCGGTGCGTAGAAGCTCGGCCAGCCACAGTGGGCGTCGAACTTGGTCGTCGCCTCGAACAGGGGCGTCCCGCAGCCCGCACAGTGGTAGGTGCCCGGTCGCTGCTCGTTCCAGTACTCCCCGGTGAAGGGCCGCTCGGTGCCCTTCTCGCGCAGGACGTGGAACTGCGCGGGTGACAGGCGCTCACGCCACTGCGCGTCGCTCAGGTTGGGCGATGGGCTCATGGTCGTCTCCGGGACGGGGCATTCATCATCGCTTCGTTCCGCCGGCGCCGCTCGGATCGTCACCGCCTGCGGTCGGTGCTCAGCCGACCCGGCTGTGCTCCTCGAGCCGCTCGGAGGCCAGCGCCGAGAGGTGCAGGTCGTGTCCGCGCAGCAGCACCCGACCGTACTGGGTCGCGATCCGCAGATCGGTCCGCGTGTCGAGCAGGCGGCCTCGGGCGTCGAGCAGCAACCGCAGCACGTCGAGCAGGGGGGACTGCACCTCCTCGGCCGCCCCGACGCTGGCGTCCCACCTCCAGCCCTCGGCGGCGAGTTCGATGCCGTGCAGCTCGACGCGCACCGCGGCCGGTAGCTCGGTGCCATCCGCCACGCAGATCAGCAGCACCCGTTGGCGCAGGTCGGCCTCCGCAGTGACCGGTGCGATCGGGTCCAGCGCCGACCACGCCCGGCCGGGCAGCGACAGCACGAGCCGGTCGGTGCCCAGCGGCAGCAGCAGGCCCAGGACCTCGAGCACGGCCTCGACGACCTCGCCGTCCGCGAACGGTCGCAGCATCACGGTCGCCAGTGCGCGCTCACCCTCGTAGGCGAGCAGGGTCGGTTGCGGGCTCATCCCGAGATCGAGATCCTCCGCGGCGAAGCTGCGCAGCAGGTGCGTGCCCTGCGAGAAGGGCACGGTGGGCAGGGCGTCGAGCATGGTGGTCTCCCGTCGTGGCACGTCACGCCCGAACCTGGGCGCAGCACCCATCGTGCGACCCACGTGCCGCGGGCGCGAGCCGGATCGCCCCCGACCTGTGGACGACGCCTGGCGGGCCCCACGAGCGGTGCGCTGCGCCCACCGGGCCACGGCGTTGCCGCAGGCGGCCGCGGTCCGGGCTCGCCGCGGAGTCCGATGAGCTAGGTTGCCGACGACGAGATGCACCGAGGCGGTTCCCGGAGGAGCCATGGCCGAGGTCCTGCTCCTGCACCACATCTGCGGGCTGACCACGGGGGTGCGCGAGCTCGCCGATACCTGGCGTGCGGCTGGCCACACCGTGCACACCCCCGATCTGTTCGAGGGACGAACCTTCGCGACGATCGCGGCTGGCAGCGAGTACGTCGACAGCGTCGGCTTCGATCAGGTCCACGGCCATGCCGTGCGTGCCGCCGAGGAGTTGGCCGCCGAGCTGGTGTACGCCGGGATCTCGATGGGCGTGATGGCGGCGCAGCGCCTGGCGGTGACCCGGCCCGGCGCGCGTGGCGCGGTGTTGATGGAGGGCTTCGTCGCTGCGAGGTGGGTGGGTGCGTGGCCGGCGGGGGTCCCGGCCCAGGTGCACGGGATGGAGCACGACGCGTTCTTCGCCGCGGAGGGCGACCTCGCCCACGCCCGGGCGCTCGCCGCGTCTCGGGAAGAGGTCGAACTGTTCGTCTACCCCGGCGAGCGCCACCTGTTCGAGGACCGCTCGCTGCCGTCGTACGACCCGGAGGCGGCGACGCTGCTCAACGCGCGCGTCCTCGCGTTCCTGGCCCGGATCTGAGCCGTGCGCGCAGGTTGCGCCTCGGCGGTGGGCATGGCGGAGCACGCCGATTTCTGCCAGGCTGGGCCGGCGCGGCACCTACCCGCTTGCGAACGGGATGCACGGTGCAGCCCCGCCCGCACCGTCGCACCTCGCCAAAGGCAGGCAAGATGAGCGCTCGCCCGGCCCCCATCCGCACCGGGATCATCGGATTCGGTCTCGCAGGCCGGGTCTTCCACGCACCCTTCATCGCCGCGAACACCGACTACTGCCTGGAGGTGATCATCACCAACGACGCCGACCGGGCGCAGCAGGCCCAACGCTCCTACCCACGTGCGCGCATCGTCGGCGACATCCGGAGTGTGCCGAGCTGCGACCTCGATCTGGTGATCGTCGCCTCCCCGCCCGAAACCCATGGGCAGGTGGCGATGGAGGCCCTCGAACGCGGCTTCGCCGTCGTGATCGACAAGCCCTTCGCGGTCACGCAAGCCGAGGGCCTCGCCGTGATCAGCCAAGCCAACCGCGTCGGCAAGCCGGTGACGGCCTTCCACAACCGGCGCTGGGACGCGGACTACCTGACCGTGCGTGAGCTGCTCGCGTCGGGCGCCGTGGCGGACGTCCATCGGTTCGAGTCACGTTTCGAGACCTTCAAGCCGGACACCGCCAAGGCGTGGAAGGCCCACGCGACCCCCAAGCAGGGGGGCGGGGTGCTCTACGACCTGGGGTCTCACCTCATCGATCAGGCGCTGCTGCTGTTCGGACCCGTGCAGGACATCTACTCGGAGCTCACGACCTGCCGACCGGGGGGCGCGGCACCCGACGATGCCTTCGTGGCCCTGCGGCACGAGTCGGGGGTGCGAACGCACCTTTGGATGAGCACCGTCGCCGCGCAGCGTGGCGCGCGGTTCCGCGTCCTGGGGGCGCGCTCGGCGTACACGAAGTGGCACCTCGACGGCCAGGAGGCCGCGCTCGACGCCGGTGCCCGGCCAACCGACGAGGACTACGGCGTCGAGCCGCCCGCATCCTGGGGCCGACTCGGGGTCGACGGCGCGGCGAAGCCGGTTCCATCGCTGCGCGGGCAGTACGACCGCTTCTATGCCTTGCTGTCGGACTCGCTGCACCGAGGCGCGCCGCTTCCCGTCGATCCGCGCGACGCCGTCAACGTCACGGCGATCATCGAACAGATCCATGCGCAGCACCCGGCCTGAGCCGAGGGTTGCACGCGCGCGGTTGGGCCTCAGCCCTCGGTGATGTGCGCCCAGCCGCGGGAGCGGTCCACCGCCTCGTGCCAGCCGTCGAGCAGCCGGCGCCGCTGGTGGCGCTCCATGCTCGGCTCGAAGCGACGATCCAACTGCCAGACGTCCTTGATCTCCTCGGTCGAGTCCCACACGCCGGCGCCGAGCCCGGCGAGATAGGCGGCACCGAACACGGTCGTCTCGAGGTTCTTGGGGCGTAGCACCGGCACCCGCAGTACGTCGGCCTGGAAGCGGCACAGCAGGTCGTTGGCGGCCGCGCCGCCGTCGACGCGCAGCTCGGCGAGGTCCTGCTTGGCCTCGCGTTCCATGAGCATGGCCACGTCCACGGTCTGGTAGGCCATGGCCTCGATCGCCGCCCGGGCCAGATGCGCGCGACCCGTGCCCCGGGTCAGCCCGACCAGCGTGCCACGCGCGTACTGGTCCCAGTGGGGCGCGCCGAGGCCCGCGAAGGCCGGCACCAGGTACACGCCGTCGTTGCCGTCGGGGGCCTGCTCGGCCAGCTGCTCGGTGTCGGCGGCATGGTCGATGATGCCCAGCTGGTCACGCAGCCACTGCACGCTCGCGCCGGTGATGAAGATCGCGCCCTCGAGGGCGTAGGTCACCTTGCCGTCGAGCTGCCAGGCCACCGAGGTCAGCAGTCCCCGGGTCGAGTCGACCGCCTCCTCGCCGGTGTTCATCAGCAGGAAGGACCCGGTGCCGTAGGTGTTCTTCGACATGCCCGGCTCCCAGGCCCCCTGGCCGAACAGCGCGGCCTGCTGGTCGCCGGCGATACCCGTGATCGGGGCGTGGATGCCCAGGAACGCCTCGGGGTCGGTGCGGCCCAGGTCGCCGGAGCTGTCGCGCACCTCGGGCAGCACGGAATCGGGGATCTCGAGCAGGTCGAGCATCGTCGTGCTCCACCGTCCCTTGCGGATGTCGTAGAGCATCGTGCGCGAGGCGTTGGACGGTTCGGTCAGATGCTCGCGGCCAGCGGTGAGCTTGGCGACCAGCCAGGTGTCGATCGTGCCGAACGCCAGCTCGCCGGCTTCCGCGCGACGACGGGCACCGTCGACGTTGTTGATCAGCCAGGCCAGCTTCGTGCCCGAGAAGTAGGCATCGACCACCAGCCCGGTGCGGCGACGGATCGCCACGCCGTGCCCGTCGGTCTTGAGCCGGTCGGAGCGCGCCGAGGTACGCCGGTCCTGCCACACGATGGCATGGTTGACCGGCCGCAGCGAGTCCCGCTCCCACAACACGGTGGTCTCGCGCTGGTTGGTGATGCCGACGCAGGTGATCTCCCCGGGCGGGGTCCGGCTGTCGCGCAGTGCGTTGCCGCAGGCGGTCAGGGTCGCGGCCCAGATCTCCTCGGCGTCGTGCTCGACCCAGCCGGGTCGCGGGAAGATCTGGGGGAACTCCTCGTAGCCGCTGCCCAGGATCGTGCCGTGCTCGTCGATCACGAACCCGCGCACCCCGGTCGTGCCCTCGTCGATCGACAGGATCCGTGCTCCCACCATGGCCTCCTCGGCTCGACCTGCTCATCCGCCCATCGTTGATCTTCGAGCCTAGAGGAGCCGTCCCGGCGCTGCCCTAGGCTCGGGTCGATGCCCCGCGCGTCTGGAGCCCCGTGATGCCCACCGATCGTGCTGCACTGCTCGACCTCGCCGTTCAGATCGCCGAGGAGGCCGGCACGCTGCTGGCCGGCTTCGCGCAGCGCCGGATCGACGGCGAGGACCTCGGCGTCAGCGTGAAGTCCTCGGCGACCGATCCGGTCTCCGAGGCCGATCGGGCGGCCGAACGGCTGATCGCCGAGCGGCTGCTGGCCGCCCGGCCCGACGACGGCATGCTCGGCGAGGAGGATCAGGCCAGCCGCCGGGGCACCTCGGGTCTGCGCTGGGTGGTCGACCCGCTGGATGGCACGGTCAACTTCCTCTACGGGCTGCCGGCCTGGTCGGTGTCGGTCGCCTGCGAGGACGAACGGGGCACCCTGATCGGGGTGGTCCACCATCCCAGCAGCGGCCAGACCTTCCGTGCCAGCCGGGGGGACGGCGCCTGGCGCGGGTCACAGCGCCTGGCGGTCAGCCGGGTCGAGGACCTGGCAGCGGCGCTGATCGCCACCGGCTTCTCCTACGATCCGGCGACCCGCGTGGACCAGGCCCGCGACCTGCTGCGGCTGATGCCGATCGTGCGCGACGTGCGTCGCTTCGGCTCTGCGGCGCTGGATCTGGCCTGGTGTGCCGAGGGCCGGATGGACGGCTACGTCGAGTTCGGCCTGCAACCGTGGGACTGGGCGGCGGGGGCGCTGCTGGTCACCGAGGCGGGGGGGACCTTCAGCCTGCTGCAGCGCCGGCTGGGTGGCCGGCAGCATCAAGGCCTGGCCGCGGCGGGGCCGGCCGTCCACGCCGCGCTGCTCGCCTGGCAGCAGGTACCGCTGGGTCCGGCGGAGGAGGCCGGAGCATGAGCGGCCTGGTCGATCTGCGCTCGGACACCGTGACCCGACCCACGCCCGGGATGCGCGCGGCCATCGCCGCCGCCGAGGTCGGCGACGACGTCTATGGCGAGGATCCCACCGTCTGCGCGCTCGAGGAGGAGGTGGCCGCCCACTTCGGTCGTGAGGCGGCGGTGTTCGTACCAAGCGGCCTGATGGCCACCCAGGTGCTGCTGCGGGTCCTGACCCGACCGGGCACCGAGTTGGTCTGCGAGTCCGACGCGCACGTGGTCGCCTACGAGGTCGGCGCGGCGGCGATCAACGCCCAGGTGCAGACCCGGACCCTCGATGGCGACCGCGGCCGACTCGACGCCGACCGGGTGCGCGCGGCGCTGCGACCCGCCTCCTTCCCCTACACCGAGGTGGCGGCGATCTCGGTCGAGGAGACCACCAACCGGGGCGGAGGAGCGGTGCACGGCCTGGACCGGCTGCGGGCACTGCGGGCCCTGGCCGACGAGCGGGGGGTGGCCCTGCACGGGGACGGTGCCCGGCTGTTCAACGCCCTGGTCGCCACCGGCGAGCCGGCGGGTGAGGTCGGGGCCACCTTCACGGCCTTCAGCGTCTGCCTGTCAAAGGGTCTGGGCGCGCCGGTCGGCTCCTTGGCGGTGGGTGACGCCGCGGCGATCGAGGAGGCCCGCCTCTGGCGCCGCAGGTTCGGGGGGGCGATGCGCCAGGCCGGGATACTGGCCGCCGCCGGCCGCTACGCGCTCGCCAACCACATCGAGCGACTGGCCGAGGACCACGCCAACGCCCGGGCGATCGCCCATCGAGTGGCCGACGCCTGCCCCGGCTCGGTCGAGCCCGCCACGGTCACGACCAACATCGTCTATGTCGACACCTCGCCACGGTCGGCAGCCGAGGTGGTCGACGAACTGCGCGTCGAGGGGGTGCTGGTCGGGGCGATGGGCCCGAACCTGCTGCGGCTGGTCACCCACCTCGACGTGGACGCGGCGGGCTGCCGTCGGGCCGCCGACCTGGTCGTGGCCGCCTGCCGGGGGTGAGCCTGCCGGGGGCCGGTTGGCTCAGCCCGACGCCGAGTTGCGGGCTCAGCCCGACGCCGAGTTGCGGGCTCAGCCCGACGCCGAGTTGCGGGCTCAGCCCGACGCCGAGTTGCGGGCTCAGCCCGACGCCGAGTTGCGGGCTCAGCCCGACGCCGAGCGTCCCCAGGCGCCGACCCGACGGTCCTCGGTGGGTGCGGCCAGCTGCCGGCCGGCCGCGTCGGTGAAGCGCAGCAGGATGTCGCGCAGCGTCAGCAGGTCCTCGCGGATCAGCGCCTGCGGACCGTCGACCAGGGCGAGCTCGGGGCGGGGGTGCACGTCGATGATCAGGCCGTCGGCACCGACCGCGATCGCCGCTCGGGTCAGCGGCAGCACCAGCTCGCGCTTGCCGCCGGAGTGCGACGGGTCGATGATCACCGGCAGGTGGGTCAACGACTGGGCGACGGGAACCGCCGACACGTCGAGGGTGTTGCGGGTCATCGGCTCGTAGGTCCGGATCCCGCGCTCGCACAGCACGATCTGCAGGTTGCCGGTGTGGGCGACGTACTCGGCCGCCATGATCCACTCGTCGATGGTGGCGGTCAGTCCGCGCTTGAGCAGGACCGGCTTGCCGGCCATGCCGACTTCCTTGAGCAGCTGGAAGTTCTGCATGTTGCGGGCGCCGATCTGCAGCATGTCGGCGCGGGCCGCGACCGCGTCGACGTCCGCGGGGGTCACCACCTCGGTCACGAACGGCATGCCCAGGTCATGCGACACCCCGTTGAGGATGTCGAGCCCGGCCTCGCCCAGCCCCTGGAAGGCGTAGGGCGAGGTGCGCGGCTTGTAGGCCCCGCCGCGCAGGATGGTCGCCCCGGCCTCCCTGGCCATGCGGCAGGCCTCGGCGGTCTGCTCCTCGGTCTCCACGGCGCACGGACCGGCGATCAGGGTGACGGTCTCCCGGCCGATGGGTACGTCGCCGACCCATACCGTCGAAGGTCGCGGGTGCGCGTCGTTGCTGACCAGCTTGTAGGGCCGGCTGACCCGGATGACGTCCTCGACGCCCGGGTAGGCGTGCAGCGGGAGCTCCGCGAAGTGGGTGAGGTCACCCACCAGCCCGATGATGGTCTGGTGCTTGCCGCGGGAGACGAAGGCGTCGCCGCCCACGTCCTTGATGGCCTTGACCACTTTGTCGACATCGGTGTCGTTGGCGCTGGAACGCATGACCACGACCATCGTCGTGTCCTCCCTCGTCACGGGCTCGCTCCCTCATGGACGCCCCGGAACGACCGAGCCCCGGGCGGCGTCCC
>SKJO01000073.1 GCA_007121975.1 Nitriliruptoraceae bacterium
CCACGATCCGGTCGTGGACGAGCTGCGCGTACGGGGCTCCGGCGATCCGGGCCAGGGCCTCGCCGAGGACGCCCGCCCCGTAGTTCGAGTAGCGCGGCTTGCCGCCGGGTGGTCGTCTCGGCGGCTGGGTGAGCGCCTGATCGAGCTGCTCGAGGGTGAAGCTCGCATACGGGTCGTGGCGCTGCCGGCGGGCCTGGCGCAGCAAGCCCAGCGGCAGTCGCGGCAACCCAGACGTGTGCGTGGCGAGGTCGACCAACCGGATCGGTCGGCCGGAGCGGTGGGAGGCCGCGGTCGGGAAGGCGGTGGTGAGCGGTTGGTCAAGCGCCACCTCGCCGCGCGTGACCGCATCAGCCAGCAGCAGGGCGGTGACGACCTTGGTGACCGACCCGATCTGGAAGCTCGTCGCCTCGTCAGGGGCGCCACCGTTCGGGCCGGTCACCCCGAACCCCGCGACCTGCGTGGTGCCATCCACGACGACGCCGATGGCGGCACCGACGTGCCGCCGCGCCTGACGGCCTACCCGTTCGCGGGCGCTGGTCACGATCCGCCTCCTGTCACGTACACGGTAGGAGCGAGCGCCGAGATCGAGATCGACCTCGTCGGGGCTGGCCATGATGCCGTCGGCGGCGATCAGGGTGTGGTACGCACGGTCCCGGTTCGTGGGAGCGGGCATGCGATACCGGAGGTAGGTCGCGCAGGCGGAGGGGACGGTCCTGCGGATGTCGCCCGGGCCTGATCCGGGTTGGTCGGCCTCGCGGGGCTGGTCAGCCGTCCTCGGTGGAGTCCAGCAGCGTGCGGCTTCGGGTGGCTGCATGGTGGATCGACTGCGACAGCTGGGCGGTCGCCGCCTGCTGCTCCTCGACCGTGCTCGCCACGGTGGCCTGGATCTCGTCGATCTCGTCGAGTCCCTGCGTGATGCCCCCGAGCGAGGACACCACGGAGGTGATCTGGTGCTGCAGCTCGCTGATCCTGCGCTCGATGGAGGTGGTCGCTGCCGCCGTGTCGTCGGCGAGCTTCTTGACCTCCCCGGCGACCACGGCGAACCCCCGCCCGACCTCGCCCACCCGGGCAGCCTCGATGGTGGCGTTGAAGGCCAGCAGGTTGGTCTGCCATGCCACGGTCGCGATCGTGCTGACGACCTGTCCGATCGCGGCGCTGGCCTCGCCGAGGTCGGACACCGTTCCCGCGATCTGCTCGGCCTGCGCAACGCCGCGCTGGGTCGCGTTCACCGCTTCGCCTGCCGACAGCGCGATCTCGGAGATGGACACGGTGAGCTCCTCCACCGCCGCGGCGGAGGTCTCGAAGGACTCGAGCATCTCGCGCACGCCGCGACGGAACTGATCGAGCGCGGTGCGGTCCTCCCAGGCCACCAGGTAGCCGAGCGTGTCCTGTCCGGGCAGCGAGATGCGGTCGACCACCGTGCTGAGCGTGACCCCACCGAACGTGAAGCTCGCCTGGTGCGGCAGCGTGTACCCCTGCTCGCTCAGGATCCGCTCGATGCGCTCGGGTGCACGGTGGAAGCGGTGGATCGACCCCCCGACGACCTCGTGCGCCCGCAGCCCGAAGCTCGACAGCAGCTGCGGCTCGATCGCACGCAAGGTCGTCATCGCGCGCCGGTTGGCGAAGACCAGCGTGAGCTGCGTGTCCGCCACGAAGATGTTCGTTCCCGTCGCCTCGAGCACCGGCGCCCACACCTCCAGGTGCTCCGTGAGGGTCATCGGGGTGTCGGTCCGGTCGGGCGCGAGAGCATCCTGTGGGTGCATCGGTGTCTCCCCGCGCAGCTTCCGACGGTCGTCCGGTCCCGGGACACCGGAACGTCGAGGTGCGCCGTTGCGGCGCGTCGCTGCTGCGGATACTGCCCGCGAGACGCGACGGGTCGCCCGAGCTTCCCGGTGTTCGGGCGCTGAGCGCACGTTCGGGTTGGGCAGGGTCTCGACGTCGTGCAGCACGAGGAGACCCGACGTCAGCTCGCCGTCAGGTCACGACGTCGGAGCTGGCGGCGGGGTCGTCGCCGATGCCCTCGTGGAACGTGAACAGGCAGGAGCCTTCGGCGGTGTCGTCGACGCCGAGCCCGAGGCGCACGCCGAAGCTGAACGGCGACACCGCGACGGGTGCTCCCGCCGAGGTCCAGGGTCCGGATCTGCTGAGCGTCCACGGCCAGCACCTGCGAGGCTCCCGGACGTCGAACGTGGACGGCAGGGGAGTGGTCAAGCAGTTGCTCCTCGACGCCAGAGGTGGGATCTGCCTGCCGGCACCTCGAGCCGCCCCTCCATCCACAGCCGCCAGGGTCGACACCAGCTTCGAGACGCGCACCACGTCCGACCTCGACGGGCTCGGCCTGGACCTGGTGCACCTGTGGCCCAGCGCCAACGGACCGGCGCCGCTCCCCGCACACCGCGATGCGCCGGGCGCCCGATGACCGCTAGTCGGACGACTGTCCCGCAAGACTGCGGCAACCGGCCTGCCGCCGAGGAGGCGCCGTGCGCACCGTCGTCAAGCTTCTCCTGGCCGCGCTGATCGTCGTCGCGGTCGCCGCGTGCTCGGTTGCGACCGGCAGCATCAACGACCGGGTTGCACGCGACCGCGCGTTCGTCGTTGACGAGTTCGCGCAGCAGGTCGGCATCGATGCGGACGGTCAGACCACGGTCGTGGAGGTCATCGACGTGACCTTCACCACGGAACGCCGCGGCATCATCCGCGACTTCGACGCGCGCACTGCGTTTCCCAGCACCGGCTCGTTCCACTCGGTCGAGGTCGACCAGGGTGATCCATCGCAGCCGTGGAACCATGCGACGGAGGGTGGCCCCACCGGGCCGAGTGTGCGCATCGGGCAGGCGGACGTCTGGCTCGCACCCGGCCCGTACCGCTACCGCCTGTCCTACGTCGCCCCGTCCTGGTACTACGAGCTCGCCGACCGTCCGGGCATCGTCGAGGTCCGCATCGACGCCCCCGGGTTCGACTGGCCGACCGACATCGAGGCATCGAGCCTCCACGTCGAGGTACCCGGCGTGATCCTCGAGGCTGCCTGCGTCGAGGGACCCCGTCGCACCACCACTCCCTGCGCGACCCCGCCGCAGGTGGACGGCAGCCAGGCCCGCTTCACGTTCCGCCCCTTCACCGACCGTGAGGGGGGTACGGTGCTGGTCCGCCTGAACCGGGAGGACTTCAGCCCCGAGGCGCTCATCCCGACCTTCGCCCCCGCGCCGTTGGACCGCAACACCCTGCCCGGGCCCTGGATGCTCGACCGCACGCAGGCGGCGTTGCTGCTGCTCGGGCTGCTGATGGTGCCGGTGCTCATCTGGGAGATCCCTGCCACGCTGCTGGTCTACCGCGACAAGAAGACCGACCCGGCCCTGCACCATCGCCAGCACCCCACGGCGATTCCCGCCCCGCCCAGGGGGCTGCGTCCAGCTGAGCTCGCGGGTTTGCGGGGACAGCGCGACGTCAACGCGGCGTTCCTGGCGACCCTCATCGACCTGGAGCAGCGCGGCCTGATCACCACGACCACCTCGGCTGCGCCCGAGCGCCGGGCCAAGCGCACGCACCCCACCGTGACGATCCGGGCGAACCCGCGGCCTGCCGACCTCGACCGGCTCGACGCCGAGTTCCTCGACGCGCTGCTGCCCATGGGCCTGCCGCTGGTGCTCACGGGAAGCTATGTCCCGGCTTCGGCGGCGGCGGTGCAGCGTGCCAAGGACCAGGTGCGCACCCGTGTCGAGGACGTCTACGAGGACTACGGCTACACCCACGACCGGGGGGTGCTGCTCTCCCGGAGCTGGTTCCGGATCCTGGCGACGCTGGTGTGGCTCGTCGTGGCTGGCGCACTGGTCGCACTGGTCAGCATCGCCACCCCCCTGCACCCGCTGGCCGCGAGCATCATCGCGGTGCTGGTGATGGCCGGGTGGGGGCTGGTCAAGGCGTTGCTGCTGCTCGGGCTGCTGATGGTGCCGGTGCTCATCTGGGAGATCCCTGCCACGCTGCTGGTCTACCGCGACAAGAAGACCGAC
>SKJO01000067.1 GCA_007121975.1 Nitriliruptoraceae bacterium
CCGGGCGCATCGACGAGCTGCTCGCCGACCCGGCCCGGGCCGCGGCGATGGGACGCGCCGGGCGCACCCGCGCGGTCGAGTCCTTCAGTTGGTCGGCGATCGCCGAACGCACCGCCGAGCTGTACCGCTCGCTGACCGCCTGACAAGGGAGCGACCCGTGGCCCGACACCCTGGCGCCGGCACGCCGGCCCCGACCGCTGAGCTCGTCGACGTCGACGTGCTGCTCGCGCGCTACCACGACGAGGCGCCCGATCCGGCCGAGCCCGGGCAGCGGGTCGCCTTCGGCACCTCCGGACACCGCGGATCCTCGCTGCGCACCTCGTTCAACCAGGCCCACATCCTGGCCACGACCGCCGCGATCGTGCGCTACCGGCGCGAGCAGGGCATCGACGGCCCGCTGTTCCTCGGTCGTGACAGCCACGCGCTGTCCGGACCGGCCGAGCGCGACGCGGCCTCGGTGCTGCTGGCCGCCGGCGTGGACGTGCGGGTCGCCGCCGACGGCGGCTTCACGCCGACCCCGGCGGTCTCGCACGCGATCCTGCGCCACAACCGTGCGCAGCCACGGGCGCAGGCGGACGGCATCGTGGTCACCCCGTCGCACAACCCGCCCGAGGACGGCGGCTTCAAGTACAACCCACCGCACGGCGGTCCGGCCGGCAGCCAGACCACCCGTGCGATCCAGGATCTGGCCAACGAGCTGCTCGGCGAGCCCGGGGCGATCGACCGGGTCGACCCCGACGCGGGGTCGGCCGGCCCCAGACCCCACGACCTGCTCGGCGACTACCTCGACGACCTCGCCGAGGTCGTGGACCTCGAGGTGATCCGCGCCGCCGGGGTGCGCATCGGGGCCGACCCGCTCGGCGGCGCCACCATCGGCTACTGGCAGGCGATCGGTGAGCGGCTCGGGCTCGACCTCGAGGTGGTGGGCGGCGGGGTCGACCCGCGCTTCGCGTTCGTGCCGCGGGACTGGGACGGGCGCATCCGCATGGACTGCTCCTCGCCCGATGCGATGGCCGGGCTGGTCGGGCTCAAGGACCGCTTCGACGTCGCGGTCGCCAACGACCCGGATGGCGATCGCCACGGCATCGTCACCCCGAGCACGGGGCTGCTCGCGCCCAACCACTACCTCGCGGTGGCCATCAGCGAGCTGTTCGCCACCCGGGCCTGGCCGGGCCGTGCCGGGGTGGGCAAGACCCTGGTCAGTTCCAGCCTCATCGACCGCGTCGCCGCCGACCTCGGCCGACGGCTGGTGGAGGTCCCGGTCGGGTTCAAGTGGTTCGTCGACGGGCTGCTCGACGCCAGCCTCGGGTTCGGGGGCGAGGAGAGCGCGGGTGCGTCGTTCCTGCGCCGTGACGGGGGCGTGTGGACCACCGACAAGGACGGCATCATCCTGGCCCTGCTCGCCGCGGAGATCACCGCCCGCACCGGCGAGGATCCCGGCCAGCGCTACCAGCGGCTGGTGGCGCGGTTCGGTGAACCCGTCTACCGCCGCGTGGACGCGCCGGCGACCCCGGCGCAGAAGGCGGTGCTGGCCGCGCTGTCCCCGGCGGACGTGACCGTGACCGAACTCGCCGGCGAGGCGATCGTCGACGTGCTGACCACGGCGCCCGGCAACGGAGCCGCGATCGGAGGGCTGAAGGTCACCACCGCCGAGGGCTGGTTCGCCGCCCGGCCGTCGGGCACCGAGGACGTGTACAAGATCTACGCCGAGAGCTTCCGCGGCCCCGACCACCTCGACCGGCTGCTCGAGCAGGCCCAGGCGCTGGTCGACGGGGTGCTGGCGCAGGCCGGCTGACCGGCACCGTACGCTGGGACGCGATGCTCCGATCGGAGAGGTAGTCGTGCGATCAGCCGCGGCCGTTGTCCTGCTCACCGCCCTGGCCGTGATGGGGCTCGCTCCGGGCGCCGTGCTGGCGGCGGACGAGCCGGTCACCATCGAGTACTTCTGGGGGGAGGGCTGCCCGTACTGCGTGCAGCAGGCCGCCTTCCTCGACGAGCTCGAGGCCCGGCACCCCGACGTCGTGGTCGAGCGCTACGAGGTCTGGAGCGACGAGGCCAACCAGCAGCGCATGGCCGATGCGCTCGCCGCGTTCGGCGAGGAGCCGACCGGGGTGCCCGCGACCGTGATCGGCGAGCGCTACTGGGTCGGCTTCAACGAGCGCATCGCGACCGACATCGAGCAGGTCGTCGAGGCGGGCTCGACCGTGACGGTCGCGCCCGAGGTCTCGACCGGTCCGGACGGTGAGGGCGAGCCCGAGGCGCTGGCGGATGCCGGCGAGTCGGCCGGGGAGTCGGCCGGGGTCGCCATCGGGCTCGGGATCGCGGCGCTGCTGGCCGCGATCGCCGCCGGCGGGCTGGTGCTGCGCTCGCGGCGCAGCGCCTAGCCGCCCCCGACGGTCCCCACCCGCCAGTTGGCCCGCCCGGTCGCGTCCAGCCCGGTGCAGCGCACCATCAGCCGACCACCGACCCGCCAGGTGCCGGCGGTGGTCGTCAGGCCGTGCTCGTCGACGTCGAACGAGCCACGCTCACGGGCCGGCAGGTCCAGCACCCGCTCGGCGGTCACGAAACCGGTCACGCCCAACCGGGGCAGGCGGATGCGCAGCCCGTTGACGGTGACGCCGGTGATCACCGCCTCCTCGGCGTCGTCGAGGTAGCCGCGGTCGAGCAGGCGGGACCACAGCTCGGCCCGCTCCCGGGCCTGCAGGTGCTTCATCGCCCCCGCCCGGGCATCGAGCCATCCGGCCAGCGCCGTGAGCTGCGCACTGTCCAGGGGAGGTGCAGCGCCGGCCAGGGCCGCCCGTAGCTGGCGGTGCACGACCAGGTCGGCGTAGCGGCGGATCGGCGACGTGAAGTGGCAGTAGGCCTCGGAGGCCAGCCCACGGTGGTGGGAGGGGTCGGGGTCGTAGGTCGCCCGGGCGGTGGCCGAGGTCGCCGCCCCGATCAGCAGGTCGCGGTCGGCACGGCGCCCGTCGGTGTCGAGCTGCTCGATGGCGCCGAGCACCTCGGCGACGACCGCGTCGGCCTCGGCGTCCGGTTGCGCGAGCGCGGGCAGTTCGACCCCGGCGAGCTCGGCGGCGGCCCGCAGACGGTCGGCCCGGTCGGCGGCGAGCCCGGCATGGGCGCGGTACAGCGCCGGGACCTGCCGCTCGACCAGCCAGCGCGCCACGGCCTCGTTGGCCGCCACCATCAGCCGCTCGATCAGGCGGTAGGCCGCGGCATGCGGTTCGGCCGGCACCGTGGTCAGCTTGCCGCCGATGACCGCCGGGGTGACCTCGGCGGAGGCGAACAGCTCCTCGAAGGTGGTGCGCGCATCGCGCTCGACCCCGAGCCGGCGGGATGCCTCGGCGGCGGCCCGCAGCACCGCCGTGGCGACGGTCGCCTCCGACCCGGCCTGCGCGATCAGCGCCCCCTGGTCCCCGTCGAGCCAGCTCTCGACCGCGGCGTAGCTGAGCTTGGCGCGCGAGGTGACGGCCGCGACCTCGACCTCGGGCAGGCCGAGCGTGCCGTCGGGTGCCACCGAGAACCGGGCGGAGACCGCCCAGCGGTCCTGGCCCGGCAGCAGCGAGAGCAGGTCCTCGGACAGGGCCGGGTCGAGCATCGGTGCGTTGTCGCCGACGGCGAGGTAGGCGGTGGAGGCGACCGTGCGCGCGTAGCGGTCCGCCGGGGAGTCGATGCCGACCTGCCCGGCGACGTCCGCGATGTGCACCACCACCTCGATGTCGGACTCCGCGGTGCCGTCCCAGCGGGCGGCGATCGCGTCGTCGACGTCGCGTGTGGCGGCGTCGTCGACGGTGAGGCACGGTTCGTCGCGCCGGTCGACCCAGGCGACGTCGTGGCCGGGGACGGGGCCGTCGATGCTCAGTCCGGCTGCACCGCCCCGGCCGCCGCTGGCGAGCAGGCCGACCACCCGGGTGTGGGTGGTCTGCGCCTCGAGCGGGTCGAGCCCGGCCGCGGCCGGACCGCCCGGGACCAGCGACGGGGCCGCGCGTCCCAGCGCGATCA
>SKJO01000347.1 GCA_007121975.1 Nitriliruptoraceae bacterium
CGATGCGGCGTACGCAGGCGGTCAGGGGTGTCCGGCTAGGTACGCCGCATCCTCCAGCGTGGGTGACGCGGCGTACGCAGGCGGTCATGGGTGTCTGGCTGGGTACGCCGGGTGGTGGCAGGGGGCCGGTGGCAGGCTGGCGAACCTCTTGGAGGTTCGCCAGCCGGACGTTTGGGGCGGTTGGCGCACGCTGAACGGGCCGGATGGCCCCCGGCGGGCGCAGCCGGCGAGCGCAACCGGCGGGCGCAGCCGGGGTCGCCGGGGCCAGAGGCACCACGCCGACGCCACGCAACGGCAAGGTCCGCGCCGCCTCGAGACCCGGGCCGTGCCCGTCCGGCACTCGGCAACACCATCAACGCGCGCCAGTGGTGTCGGTCCGGACCGGTACGCCAGGTCGCTGGACAGGCGGGGGACAGGGGCGGTGCCGGCGGTGGCGGCGGTGTGCGCGCTGCGCTGGCGACCGTGCGCTGGACGCGCCGGGCAGCGCACGGGCTGGTGGGTCTCCGGATGCGGCGTACGCAGGCGGTCATGGGTGTCCGGCTAGGTACGCCGCATCCTCCAGCGTGGGTGACGCGGCGTACGCAGGCGGTCATGGGTGTCCGGCTGGTTACGCCGGGTGGTGGCAGGGGGCCGGTGGGAGGCTGGCGAACCCCCCAGAGGTTCGCCAGCCGGACGTGTGGGGCGGTTGACGCACGCTGAACGGGCCGGATGGCCCCCGGCGGGCGCAGCCGGCGGGCGCACCGTGCGATCAGGCGTCGGGGTCGAGGACCGTCACCCGCTGAGCGTCGGTGACCACCAGCGGGGTGGTGCCGACCACCTCCAGACCCGAGGACGGCACGGTGCGCCACCGCACCCGGGGCGGATCGACCGACGCGACGAGCACCGACCGGAGCGGTGGCCGAGTCCCGGAGGAGGGCACGAGCACCACCACCTCGTCGGGCGGGTTGGGCTGCAGGTCGACGGGGCGCTCCCGCAGCACGATCCGATCGCGCAACGCGCCGTCGCGGGCCCCCACGATGCTCAGCCCCGGCAGCTCGCCCCCGTGGGCGACCACGACCCGGTCGGCGGTCAGCACCGGCGCGAGGGTGCCCTGTGCCGGGCCGGGGAGGGGGACCCGGCCACGCACGGTGCCGGTGGCCGGATCCAGCACCAGCAGCACGGCGCCGTCGACGGTCTCGGTCACCGCGGCCACGGACCGGTCGTCGGCGACCAGCTGGTGGAGTCGACCGTCGAGCGGCACGGCCCAGCCCTGGTTGCCGCGCGCGTCCAGACCGATGAGCTGCTCCCGGGGGGCGGCCACCTGCACGACGGCACCACCGGCGGTGGCCACCAGCCGACCGACGAGCCCGCCGAGATCCTGCTGCCAGCGATCCTGACCGGTCGTGCCGAACAGGCGGGTCAGACGCTGGCCGCCGGCGACCACGTAGGGCGCGCCCGAGGTCAGCACGGCCCGCTCGGTGGGGGTCAGCCGCCGCTGCCAGGCCAGCTCGCCGGTGACCGCCCGGGCACGGATCGCGGGCCCCTCCACGGTCAGCAGCCAGGCTTCCGCGCTCACCGCCTGGTCGGGACGGCGGACCTCGGCGCCGCCGATCACGGTGCCGGTGCCGAGGTCGAGGAAGCGCAGGGTGCCGTCCGCCAGCACGGGGAGCGTCGAGGCGACGGTGGGCAGCACCTCGGCGTCGGGGTCGGGCGCGAACTGCGCCTGCCACCACGGCTCGCCGGTGGCGCCTGCCCGGACGCTCACCTGCCCCGAGCCCTCGACCGTGACGATGCGGCCGCGGGTCACGGCGACCATCGCACGCTGCTCGGCCGGCAGCGCCAGCTGCCACCTGACGCACGGATCTCCGGGGTCGTCCAGGTCGCAGCTGCGCACCGCCGGGTCGGGAGGTGGCGGGGCGGGCGTTCGGGGTGCGGCTGACGGGTCCACGACCACGGTGTCGTCCGGATCGGCGTCGCCGCCGGGAGTGTCCGCCGCCGTCCGAGGTGGCGCCCCCGGCACGCGTCCATCGCTGCCGGTGAGTACCGCGGTGGTCACGACCACCACCCCGATCACCGCGGCGGCGAGCCGCACGGTGCGGTCCCGGAGTCGTGCGCGACCCGAGGTTCCGGCGTCGGCTGACAGTCGCTCCCCGCACCGGCCGCACCAGCGGGCGGCGGGTCCCCAGTCCTCGCCGCAGGCCATGCACCGTCGCTGCGTGGTCATCGGCGCCGTGCTCCGGCGGCGATGGGGTCCGGGCCCGGGGCTGAATCGGGCTCGAGGGCCAGCACCAACCGTCGGGTCCCGATCACCAGCGGATCGGTGGCGATCACGAAGGCCGATCCCGGCAGGCGCCAACGCTCCTCGCCCGCCGGCACCGACCGTGCGGCGAGCTCACCCGCCGTGCGGATCAGAGCCGCGTGCTCGACCACGGCCACGACCGAGGCGTCCCGCCCGGCGCGCACCCCCATGAGCTCGGCCAGTACCCGACCGTCGGTGGCGTCGAGTACCCGGTCGTGGACGAAGCGGCGGCGGTCGAGGGTCACGATGCGTCCCTCGGGAGTGGTGGCGACCTCGAGGCAGCAGCCCCGGGGCGCATCGCGTCGCGGTCCGGTCCGGAAGGCGACCCGCCACCGCAGGCTGCCGTCGGGTTCGATCAGCCGCACCTGCACCGACTCGTCGGGTATCGCCCGGCCGGACGGACGGCTGAGGACCTCGGTCACCACCAGGGTGTCGCCCGGCCCCTCGCCCCACCAGGTGCCGTGTGCGCGCAGCCGCCCCTGCTCGTCGCCGGTGGCGGCATCGAGCCAGGCGATCTCGTCGCGGTCGCGGACCAGCACGCGGTCCCCGACGGCATCGACCGGCGTGTCCGGTTGCTCGCGACGCCAGCGCGTGGTGCCGTCTTCCAGCGACCAGCCCTCGAGCCCGCCACGGTCGGCGGTGACCAGGGCGCCGGGGGTGGCCACCCATCCTCCCGTATGGACGCGCTCCCAGTGGACCTGCCCGTCATCGGCGTCCAGCGCGACCAGTCGGCCTGAGCGCCCGCCGATCAGCACCACCGAGGCCAGAGGCACCGCGTCGGACGCCGATCGGGCGAAGTGGTCGCCGGGGGGGATGCCGGGCTCCGGGTCCGCCCCGCCGACCGCGCGCGGCACGACCCGGATGGCGGCCGAGACGTCGCTGAGCGGATGGCGCCAGCGCTCCACCCCGGCGTGCGCGTCGAGGGCGATCAACTGCGCCCCCGGGGCGGTGAGCAGCACCAGGTTGCTGCTGGCGTCGGTCGCGACCAGTCGGGCCGGGCCGGGGCGCGGCACCTGCTCCCAGCGCACCCGCCCCTGCTGCCCGTCGAGACCGACCACCCGACCGTCCTCGGTGGTGACCACCACCTGCAGCCCCCCGTCGGCCCGGGTCAGCGTGCTCGCGGCGGTGATCGGGGCGGGTGCGGTGAACTGCCAGCGCAGGGGCAGTGCCTGGTTCGGCGCCGTCGCCGGCTCCGGGGTTGTGCTCGGCGCGGCCGCCGCCCCGTCGGCAAGTGGCTCCGGGCTGACGGCGGTCCGGGGCAGGTGCACCGGTGCATCCCCGGGCGTCGCACCGGGATCAGCGCCTCGTGGGGTAACCCCCGGGGTCGAACCGCCCCCGACGAACAGCGCGGTGATCACCACGGCGAGCGCCAGCACCAGCGCCAGCGCCAGTCGGGCCGGGCGGGGGCGAGCGCCGCCGGACTCCAGCAGCAGTTCCCCACAGTGGCCGCAGAACGTCGCGGTGCGCTCCTGCCAGAGGCGCGCGCACTGCGGGCAGTGGCGGGTGCCGTGGCGCGCGTGCCCGGGCCGGCGCCGCTCGAGGGAACCCGGGGCGCGGGGTGAGGCTGGGGTCACAGAGCGCATGTCCGCACGGTACGGCCTGCCCGGGGCGGTCGTGAGTAGGCTCGGCGGCACTGCCTGCGTCGAGGTTCGCGTGTCCGCCCACCCCGCACCGCCGCCGACC
>SKJO01000265.1 GCA_007121975.1 Nitriliruptoraceae bacterium
AGCCGGTCGAGGTCCCCATGGACCTCGAGCCCGGCGTTGCGACCCCGGCCCTCGAGCACCAGCCGCCGGCGACGGTCGGTGAAGCGCACGTCGATGGTGGCCAGCATGGTCTCGCCGACCCGGCTCTCCATGTGCTCGCGGGTGGGACCGAGCAGCAGGCCGGCAGAGGCCCGGGAGGCGTGCAGTTCCAGCTGCCGGAAGCGGTCCCCGAGGGTCCACGACACCCGATCGTCGTGGAACTCCAGCGCGCGGGTGCGCGCGCCGGTGTAGGTCGCGAAACGGTGCAGCTGTCCGTCATGCCACAGCCCGACCAGGAACCCGGGGAAGGCGGCGCGCACCCACGGGATGATGGCGATCGCCGCAACCAGGCTCGTGCCGGGGGTGGCGAAGTGGTTGGACTGCATCCAGACATAGCCGGCGGGGAAGGCCGCCCCCCAGTCCTTCTCGACGTAGCCACGACCGCCGGTCAGCTCCACCCGCGACGTCGAGGAAGCGGTTGCGTCGTCCTCCACCTCGATCCAGCCGTCGAGGTGGTGGTCGAGGCTGACCACCCCGTGGTTGCACTCCATCCACGGGATCAGGGCGTAGGGGCCCATGATGCCCGGCGACCACGGGCGCACCGGCCACGGCGCCAGTGGACCGAGCCGGACCTCGGCCCGCACCCGCCGCCCGTCGCTGTCGAGGTCGAGGCTCAGCCCTTCGGCGTCGAAGCGGTTGGGGCCGATGCGCACCGCGAAGCGGTCACGTGCCGCCTCGAAGGCCTCGGCGGGGTAGCGGTGGTAGCTGGCCGCGCCGGTGGTTCCGTCCAGCACCTGCACGAAGGCATGGT
This sequence comes from Nitriliruptoraceae bacterium, assembly GCA_007121975.1. Taxonomy (GTDB): domain Bacteria; phylum Actinomycetota; class Nitriliruptoria; order Nitriliruptorales; family Nitriliruptoraceae; genus SKJO01. Next base: position 830 of record SKJO01000265.1, read on the forward strand.
GCCGATCGGGGTCGTCGCTGAGGAAGATGCCCGGGATCACCGCGAACCGGGCACGCTCGGTGGCATCGACCAGCTTGTAGTACCAGCCCTCGAAGAACGGTGGGCGGCGGGCATGGCCGTGGTAGCGCTCCGGATGCAGCAGCCCTCGCAGATGACCCATCGGTGTCGTCCCCCATGCGCCGGTGGCCCGGACAACGCTACCCGAGCTGCCCGGCGGCCCGGCGCAGCCGGTCCATCACGGCGCGTCCGATGCCGACGTCGGGGACGGCTTCGATCACGATCACGTCCACACCGGCCTGCTCGCCGCGGCGCAACGCGCCGTAGAGCTGCTGGCCGAGCTCGCCCGCGGTGCGAAACGCCGCCAGCACCGTGACGCGGTCCCCGGCGGCGCCAACGTCGGCACCGACCGGCGCAGCCGCCACCAGGCCGACGTGCGCCCCGGCCCGGGCCCGCAGCGCGGCAATGGCCCGGCCTTGGCCCGGCCCGACCACCTCCACCGCACAGCGCGGCGCATAGTGGCGGTAGCGCGTGCCCGGTGACGGCGCGGTGGGCGGGTGCGACGCACGCAGCAGCCGGTCGGACCCGCGGTCGTCCAGGCCCAGGTCCTCGCGGGTCACCGCGCCCTCGCGCAGCACGACCGGGACCCGTCCGCGTGCATCGACCACCGTGGACTCCAGGCCGAGCCGGCAGGCACCGCCGTCGACCACCACCTCGACGTCGGCTCCGAGGTCGGCGGTGACGTGGGCGGCGGTCGTGGGCGAGGGACGGCCCGACCGGTTGGCCGACGGCGCGGCGACGGGCAGGTCGGCGGCGGCGAGCAGCGCGCGTGCGACCGGATGGTCGGGTACCCGTACGCCGACCGTGGACGCGCCCCCGGTGACCGCGCTCGGCACCTCGTCATGAGCGGGGAGCACCAGGGTCAGCGGCCCCGGCCAGAACTGCGCGGCGAGCGAGCGGGCCAGCGGGGTGACCTGTGCCGCGACCTGGCCGAGGGCGTCGAGGTCGGCGAGGTGGACGATGACCGGGTTGTCCGCCGGGCGCCCCTTGACCCGGAAGAGCCGCTCGACCGCTGCGGCGTCCCGGGCGTGGACGCCGAGCCCGTACACCGTCTCGGTCGGGAACGCGACCAGGCCACCGGCCCGCAGCGTCTCGGCGGCCAACTGCAGGTCGGCGGTCTGGGTGGCGAGCACCCGGGGACGCACAACGGACATGGGAACCCACCCGCAGGCGACGACGATTGGCACCTGCGCATCGGATCCAGGCTACCGGTCACCGGACGCGTGCTCGGACCGGCGACTATCGTCGGCAGCATCCGCCGGTCCGAGGACCTGCCCCGCCGTGAGCCGCCCGCCCGATCTTCGTGCCCACTGGGTGGCGCCGCATGTTCTGGCCTGGCCGGGTCGACTGGCCGCCGACCACCACATCGCGCTGCACCACCGGCCGGCCCGGCCCGACCCCGACGGGCTGCTCCCGACCCGCCTCGAGCTCACCCGCGGCGCCCAACTGCCGGGCTGGGTCCACCACCGCGCCCGGCACCTGCGGGCTGCCACCGCCCTGGGCCTGCCCGATCATCACCGTCCGACGGTGCTGCGCGAGGTGCTCCGAGGCCACCTCGAGGTGGTGGTCACCGACGCCGCGGGCGCCCTGGTCGAGCGCACGGGCGTGCAGGTGCCGGGCGTGCTCGACGAGTTGTTCGCCGAGGCCGCCAGCCAGGTGCCACTCGGGGTCAGCTGGCGGGAGGGCCGGCCGACCCTGCGGCTGTGGGCGCCCACCGCGGTGCGGGTGACGCTGCACCTGTTCGACGACCCGCAGCCGACCGACCTGCGCCGGCCGCTGGACGGCTCGGAGCCGGTCGCGATGCGGCGCGACGATCTCAGCGGCGTGTGGCGCGCCCGGGGCAGAGCGGCCTGGGACCGGCGCTACTACGTCTACGAGGTCGAGGTCGTGCGGCCAGCCACCGGCCGGCTCGAGACCAACGTCGTCGGCGATCCCTACGCCCGATCGCTGTCGGCCGACTCGCACCGCTGCCAGCTCGTGGACCTCGCCGCCGAGGATCTCGCCCCGCCCGGCTGGTGGACCCACGCGCTGCCCCCGCCGACCGCGATGCTGCCGGTGGGCTACGAGCTGCACGTGCGCGACCATTCGGCCCACGACCCGTCGGTGCCCCCGGAGCACCTCGGCACCTACCTGGCCTTCACCCACCCCCACAGCCACGGCATGCGCCACCTGCGCCTGCTCGCTGACGCCGGGGTGACCCACGTGCAGCTGCTGCCCGTCACCGACTTCGCGACCGTGCCCGAGCGCCGCAGCGACCAGCTGGCGCCTCACATCGATGCCCCGCGCGACCCCGCCTCCGAGCTGCCGCAGGCGATCGTGGGCGAGACCCGCCCCCGCCAACCCCATGCCTGGGGCTACGACCCGCTGCTGCCCGGCGTGCCCGAAGGCAGCTACGCCACCGAACCCGACGGCACCGCCCGGATCGTTCAGCTGCGGCAGATGGTCCAGGCACTGCACGACACGGGACTGCGGGTCGTGCTCGACGTCGTGTTCAACCACACCGTGGCGGCCGGCGAGCATCCCTGGTCGGTGCTGGACCGCATCGTGCCCGGGTACTACCACCGGCTCACGATCGACGGAGGACTCGAAACCTCCACCTGCTGTCCGAACCTCGCGCCCGAGCACCGCATGGCCGGGCGCTACGTCGTGGACACCGTGCGCGACTGGGCCCGCTTCTACCGCATCGACGGGTTCCGCTTCGACCTCATGGGCCACCATCCGCGCGACAACCTGCTGGCGGTCCGGGCCGCCCTCGACGAGGTCGCGGCCAACGATCCCCACCGTCTCCCCGCAACCGACGGCGACCCGGCGATCCTGCTGCTGGGCGAAGGCTGGGACTTCGGGGAGGTCGCCGGCGGTGCGCGCTTCGTGCAGGCCACCCAGCGCGAGCTGGCCGGGACCGGCATCGCCACCTTCGACGACCGGCTGCGCAACGGGGTGCGTGGCGGGGGCCCGGGCCACGACCCGCGAGAGCAGGGCTGGGCCACGGGGCTGGCGACCGCCCCCAACGACGCCGAGACCTCGGACACCGCAGCGGTGTGGCGACGCGCGATCC
>SKJO01000149.1 GCA_007121975.1 Nitriliruptoraceae bacterium
CCAGCTCCCGGTCGGCCCGGCACACCGCGGGGTCGATCAGCCAGCGGCCGTCGACGATGTTGCCGCTCCACAGGTCGCCGTGCACCAGGCTCGGGGCGACGTCGTGGTCGAGCAGGCCGGGTAGCACCCGGTCCATGGCGGCCTCGAGGCGGGCGGCGAGGTCGGCGGGCAGGTCACCGAGGTAGGGGGCGAGCCGGTGCTCGAGGTAGAAGGCGACCCAGTCGCTGCCGGGCGGGTTGGCCTGGGGCAGCGGGCCGATGACGTTGTCGCGGTGCCAGCCGAACTCCGGGCCGACCTCACGGTGCACGGTGGCCAGCGCTGCTCCCAGGCCGTGCCAGTCGGGCCGGCCGGCGACGTGCTCGAGCACGAGCGTGGTGGCGTCCACGCCGAGCACCGCGGGGACCGGGCCGCCGGCCGCGCCCAGCGCCGTGAGCCCCTCGGCCTCGAGCCGGGCGTCGTAGCCGGTGGCCTTGACCACGACCCGGCGCCCGTCGGTCAGCTCGGCGCGCCACACCTGCCCGATGTCGCCACCCGACAGGGCGCTGGCGCGGCGCACCGCCGGGAGGTCACCGGGCAGCGGAGGAGGGCCAGCCGGGCGTGGGCGCACCGCTCAGCGCTCCCCGGCGAGGTGGTCGACCACGCCCCGGGCCGCACGCCGGGCGAGCTCCACCACCTCGACGAAGCCGTCGGGCCCCCCGTAGTAGGGGTCGGGGACCTCGAGGTCGTCGCGGGCGTCGGGGTCGAACTCCCGGTACAGCCGGATCGGGGTGTCCACGCCGGCGCGATCGGCCAGCTGCTGCAGGTCGGCGAGGTTGCCCCGGTCCATCGCCAGCACCAGGTCGGCCTCCGCGAGCGCGTCGGCGTCGACCTGCTCGGCCACGCCGGTCAGCGTCAGGCCCTGCTGCGCGGCTGCCCGGCGCATGCGGGCGTCGGGCGGATCACCCACGTGCCACCGCCCGGTGCCCGCGGAGCGCACCTCGAGGCCGACCCCGGCGCAGTCCGCGGCTTCGCGCAGCGCCGCCGCGGCGGTCGGCGAGCGGCAGATGTTGCCCAGGCATACGGCGAGCACCACCGGGTGCCGGTCGGCAGAGGACATCGGGTCAGCCTCCTTGATCGCGTCCGAGCACGAGCGTGACGTGGTCCACCGTCGCGCTCTCCTCGAGCGCGGCGCTCCCCGGCACGTCGCGCGACAACCGCTCGCCAGCGGCCTGCCGGCCGGGCGGGTAGCGGACCACCGTGCGCTCGACGGGTGCGGCGTTGCCGATCTCGACCACCTCGTAGCCCCGGGCCTCGAGCACGTCGGCGGTGCGGCCCGCCAGGCCCGACACCCCGGAGCCGTTGAGCACCCGCAGGGTGATCTCACGCGGATCGGACGCGCCGGCGTCGATGGCGTCGGCCAGCACGCTGCCGCTGCGGAAGCGGGCGAAGAGTGCGTCGGCCTCCGGCTGGGACAGGTCCAGCACCCACGCCCCGCCGCTGGTGATGCGCGGGGTCCCGGGCACCGTGTAGGTCGCGGCGGATCCGTCGGCCAGCCCCCGTGCGCCCCACGCGATCCGGGCCAGGTCGATCGGCCCGAGCCGGCGGTCGACGCTCACGGCCTGCCCGGTCTCGTTGATCAGGCGCGTGAGCCGCACCGGATTGAGCAGGGTGCTCGGGGCGGCGACCTCGCGTGCCAGCGCCGTGAGGAACTCCTGCTGGCGCTGCATGCGGGCGAAGTCGTCGTCGATCTTGCGTACCCGCACGAAGCCCAGGGCGTCCGCGCCGTCGAGCACCTGGCAGCCGGCGGGCAGGTCGATGCCCGCATCGCGGTCGGCGATCGGGTCGTCCAGGCACAGCTCGACGCCGCCGACCGCATCGACCACGTCGCGGAACCCGCCGAAGGTGACGCCGACGTGGTGGTGGATCTCGAGGCCCGACAGCGCCCGCACGGTGGTCACCAGGCACGAGGGGCCACCGCGCTGCACGGCCGCGTTGATCCGACCGGTCGACCCGTCGCAGCGGGTGACCCACAGGTCCCGCGGGAAGGAGAGCAGCGCGACCCGGCCGCGGTCGATGGTCATGACCATGATCGTGTCGGTGCGCTCGCCCACGTCGGAGCCGGTGGTCAGCTCCACCCGCTCCTCGGGGGTCAGGTCCTCGCGGCTGTCCGAGCCGGTGATCAGCACGTGCAGGGGACGTGAGGAGGCGGCCAGCCCGTCCACCGGCTGGCGGTCCAGGCGGGTCATCGCCCACAGCGCCACGGCGACCACGAGCACCACGATCAGCAGCAGCAGGACCAGCAGCACCCGCAGCACCCGGCGCAGGCCCCGCCGCCGCGGTGCGGTGGTGACCGTGGGACCCCACGACTGATCGACGCTCACCCGGTCACCTGCCCGTCGCCGAGGTGACCGACGTCGCTGAAGCGCTGGAGGCTGAAGATGTGTCCCCCGGCGATCGACACCGAGCGCAGCACGGTCAGCGACGCGTGCGCCGAGGCGAAGCGCTCCCACTCCCAGGGTTCGGGTTCGAGCCCGAGCAGCGCGCCGAGCACGACGCTGTTGGTCCCGGCGTGGGCGATGAGCAGGACGCGGGGGGCATCGTCGGCCACCTGCCACAGCCGGTCTTCGGTCGCGTGCACGCCGAGTCCGGCGAGCTCCTGCTCGAGCCCCCGGGTCACCCGGGCGTGGAAGTCCGCGAAGCTCTCGCCGCCGGGTAGCCCGTCCCACCACTGGGCCCGCGTCCGCACGCGCGCCTCGCGCAGCACCCGACCGATCTCCTCGCTGGGGGTGCCCTGCCAGCTGCCCGGCATCCGGATCTCGTGCATCCAGTCCCGGCGCTCGGTGGGCAGATCGGGTCGGGCCGCGAGCAGCGGCGCGGCGGTCTGCCCGGCGCGCACGGCGGTGGAGACCAGCACCCGGTCGAAGGGCTCCCCGACGAGCCGGGCGGCGGTGCGCCGGGCCTGCTCGTGGCCGAGCGCGGTCAGCTCGGGGTCGACCTGGGCCCGCTCGTCATGGTTCCAGGCGGGTTGGGCGTGGCGTAGCAGCACGAGCTCCATCAGCGGTCGTAGTCGTCGTCCGCCGGGTCGGTCGGCAGCTCGCGGCCGACCGCGGCCGCCAACCAGTCCAGCGCCTCCTCGGCGCTGACCACGTCGGCGTCGGCCGCGCGGCGGGCCGCATCGATCCGCGTGCGCGCCCAGGCCAGATCGACCTCGGCGTCGCGGCTGGCCGCGGCGTCGGGCTCATCGAGCCGCGTGCGCAGCTCGAACTCCTCGATCGCCGCCTCGACGGCGGCGCTGCCCCGGCGGGTACGTGGTGTGCGCGGTTCGGCCATCGTGGGCCTCCTGGGTCGGGTCGGCCCCCAGCGTACGACCTCGGGCACCGCCGCAGGGTCAGCCGCGGCGGGGTGGCGCGGCGGCGGCCACGACGGGGTGCAGGTCCTGACCCGGGGTGAAGCAGCAGTCGACCGGGCAGGCGTCGTGGTTGGGGCCGCGGGTGCCCAGCGCCTGGCGGGGGGCCTGCTCGAGTCGTTCGAGCACCAGCTCGCGGATCATGGCCACGAAGCGTGGGTCGACCCCGACGCTGCCCGCCCGCGCGAAGGGCAGTCCGAGCTTCTCGGCGGTCTCCTTGGCCTCCACGTCGAGGTCGTAGATGACCTCCATGTGGTCGGAGATGAACCCCACCGGGACCACCACCACGCCCGGGACCCCCTCGGCGTGCAGCGCCTCGAGGTGGTCGTTGACGTCGGGTTCGAGCCAGGGCACGAACTCGGGTCCCGAGCGGGAGCAGAACACCAGGTCCCAGCCGCGGTCCGCGCCCGCCGGGTCACCGGCGGTGGCCAGCCCTGCCATCACCAGTCGGCAGGTCTCGTAGTGCTGGGCCTCGTAGTCGCAGTGGCGCGACATCGTGCGCGGGATGGAGTGGGTCACGAACACGATCCGGGCGCGATCGCGCACGTCGGCCTCGAGCTCGCTCAGCGCCGCCCGGATGAGGTCGACCTGCGGGGCCACGAACCCGGGGTGGTTGTAGAACACGCGGATCTTGTCCAGCTCGGGGGCGCCCTGAACCTCGGCGCGGGCCGCCGCGAGGTTCTCGCGGTACTGCCGACAGCCGGAGTACGACGAGTACGCCGAGGTCACGAAGCACAGGGCCCGTTCGACGCCGTCGTCGCGCATCTGCGCAAGCGTGTCGGGCAGCAGGGGGTGCCAGTTGCGGTTGCCGAAGTACACCGGCAGCGCCGGGCCCTGCTCGGCCAGCAGCGCCTCGAGCGCGGCCTTCAGCGCCCGGTTCTGGTCGTTGATCGGCGAGCGGCCCCCGAAGGCGAAGTAGTGCTCGCTGACCTCCTCGAGCCGCTCACGCGGGATGTTGCGCCCCCGGGTGACGTTCTGCATGAACGGGATCACCTCGTCGGGCGCTTCGGGCCCCCCGAAGGACACGAGCAGGATGGCGTCGTAGGCCGTGGCCATGTGGCTACCTCGGAGTCGGCGTCGGCATGACGGTAGCGCCCGTGGTGGGCGGGGATCAGCCGGGCAGTCCGGCCGCGCGGACCAGCGAGACCTCGCTGCCCTGCGCGGCCCAGGCCCGGTCGAAGCGCTCGAACCGGGCGCGGGAGGGCCGCACCACTCCCAGCGCGACCACACCGGCCACCCCGCCGATGGCCGCGACCCAGCCCGGGCCGAAGAAGAAGGTGAGCACGACCGCGGCGAGCACCGCGGTCTCGGCCAGGACCGCCTGCAGGACCAGGCGGGTGCGGTACTCGCCGCGGGCGCTGGCCTCGTCGGCGGGGGGTGTCGCGGCGAACACCCGGTCGATGGCCAGCACCCCCAGGATCGCCCCGCCACCCGCTGCCGCCGCGAGCAGCGCCGGAAGGGCCGCGGGCAGGGTGGGTTGCACGTCGGCGATGACCACGATCGCCACCGCGATGGCGCTGACCCCCACGAGGAAGGCCAGCCACAACCGTTGCAGGCCACTGAGGTAGGCGGATGCGGACACAACCGGACCTCCGGGTCAGGTGGCGGGCGTCAGCGTAGTGCTCCGCGCACCTCGCGTTGGGTGAGCCAGATGCCCACGCCGATGGTCGCGCCGCCGGCGATGGCGCCCGGGTGCAGTCGCTCGCCGAGCACGAGGGCCCCGGCACTGACCGCGACCAGTGGGATCAGGTAGGTGGTGAGCGTGGCGTTGGTCGCTCCGACCCGTTCGATCAGCAGGTAGAACAGCAGGAAGGCCAGGCCGGTGCCGAAGATCCCGAGCGCCAGCACCGCCGCCACGACCTGCGGTACGGCCCCCGAGGCACCCGGCGGTCCGTTGGCCAGCACCGCCACCGGTACCGCGACCGCGGTCGCGGTCAGCACCTGGCCGGTGGCCAGCACCAGCGGCGGCCACCGGCCCGACAGGTGGCGCCGGGCGTAGACCGTGCCCAGCGCGTACATCACGGTCGCTCCCACCACCGCGAGGATCGCCACCAGTCGACCGGCCTCGTCGAGGTCGCCGGCGACGATCAGCCCGACCCCGACCAGGGCCAGGACCAGGCCCCCGATACGGGTGCGGGTCAGGGACTCGGCGCCGATGGCCGCGGACACGAGCAGGGTGCTGAGCGGGACCAGGGCCATCAGCAGCGCGGTCAGCCCCGAGGGCAGCGACTGCTGGGCCCAGGCGACCGCGCTCCAGGGCAGGGCGTTGGTGATCGACCCGATCACCAGCAGGTGGCGCCAGGTCGCCCACGACCGCGGCAGGTGGTGGCCGGTGACCCGCAGCGCGACGAGCAGCACCGCGCCGCCGACCGCGGTCCGGCCGGCCACGATCCACAACGGCGTGAGCCCCCGCAGTGCCACCTCGATGAACAGGAACGACAGTCCCCAGGACCCCGACAACACCAGCAGTGCGACGAGTTCTCGGGGGCCGTAGCGCAGGCTGGTATCGGTCGGCATGCGACCCACGCTACCCGTCGGTACGGAACGCTTCGGCGCGCTTCGTTCCGGTGGTTAGACTCGACGGGTCCGTCCGCCCCCATCCACGCCGTCGAGGTGCCTCCGTGGTCAGCCAGTCACCCCCTGCGTGGTACACCGGCGCGCTGCGGCCCGAGACGCTCCGCTTCGAGGTCGAGGGGGCACGGATCTCGGCGCTGGTCTGGGGACCGCCCGGGGCGCCCACCCTCGTGCTCGTGCACGGAGGTGCAGCCCACGCCCGCTGGTGGTCGGCGGTTGCTCCCATCCTGGCCAGCACCCACCGGGTCGTCGCCCTCGACCTGTCCGGGCACGGGCACAGCGACTGGCGGGAGACCTACAGCGCCGAGCTGTGGGCACAGGAGGTCCTGGCCGCGGCCCGGGCGGCCGGGGGAGCGGGGCGGCCGGTGGTGGCCGGGCACTCGATGGGCGGGTTCGTCACGATCGTGGTCGCGGCCCGCTACGGGGCCGAGCTCGAAGGCGCGGTCGTGCTCGACTCCCCGGTCCGTCGCCCCGACCCGGAGTCGGCCGAGGGCCGGGGTGGCCGCATGTTCCGGGCGCCGAAGGTCTACCCCGACCAGGACACCGCCGTCGAGCACTTCCATCTCGTGCCGCCCCAGCCGGCGGTCCTGCCGTGGCTGGTCGACGAGGTCGCCCGCTCCAGCCTGCGGCGGGTCGACGCCGGCTGGACCTGGCGCTTCGATCCGCGCGTGTTCACCGCCCGGCCGGGCCCCTCGCGCCCCAGCGACTTCGCCGCCGACCTCGCCCGGGCGGCCTGCCGCGTGGCCCTGGTCAACGGCGAGCGCTCCAGCATCGTGGACGCCGAGGTCCGGGCCTACATGGCCGAGCTGCTCGCCGACTCCCCGGCCGCGGCGGCCGGGATCCCGGTGGTCGAGGTTCCCGAAGCCCACCATCATCTGCTGCTGGATCAGCCCCTGGCCACCGCCACCGCCCTGCGGGCCGTGCTCGCCGCCTGGCGGCCGGTGGGTGCCGGTCCCGCCCCGGTGCGCTGAGGCCGCGGCCTCACAGCTTGCGCAGATACACCCGGTTGACCGCATGGTCGCCGGCCTTGCGCAGGATCAGGTCGGCCCTCGAGCGGGTCGGCAGCACGTTCTCGATCAGGTTGCGCCCGTTGATCCGGGTCCAGATGTCGTGCGCCGTGGCGTCGGCCTGATCGTCGCTGAGCGTGGCGTAGCGGTGGAAGTAGGACCGCGGATCGCGGAAGGCCGTCTGCCGCAGGGTGTGGAAGCGCTCGATGTACCAGCGCATGATGTCGTCCTCCTCGGCGTCCACGTAGATCGCGAAGTCGAAGAAGTCCGACACGAACACCGTGTCGCCGTTGGTGCCGGTCTGCAGGACGTTGAGCCCCTCGACGATCAGCACGTCCGGCTGGCTGACCACGATGCACTCGTCGGGGACGATGTCGTAGCGCAGGTGGGAGTACACCGGCGCGGAGACCTCGGACTGCCCGGACTTGACGGCCGAGACGAAGCGCACCAGGGCGGCGGCGTCGTAGGACTCGGGGAAGCCCTTGCGCTCGAGCAGCCCGCGGCGCTCGAGTTCCTCGTTGGGCAGCAGGAACCCGTCGGTGGTCAGCAGCGCCACCTCGGGGTGGTCGGGCCAGCGCGACAGCAGGGCCTGCAGGATGCGCGAGGTGGTCGACTTGCCCACCGCGACCGAGCCGGCCACACCGATCACGAACGGGACCTTGGCGGTGAGCGAGCCGAGGAACGTGTCGGTCGCCCGGTACAGCTCCTGGGTCGCGGCCACGTACAGGTTGAGCAGGCGGGACAGCGGCAGGTAGACCTCCACCACCTCGTCGAGCGAGAGCCGGTCGTTGATCCCACGCAGCCGCGTGAGGTCCTGCTCCTCGAGGGTCAGCGGGGTGGCCGAGCGCAGGGCGGCCCACTCGTGGCGTGCCAGCTCGATCCACGGTGAGGGCACGGTGCGGTGGGGCATGGGGTGCGCGACCTCCGGAGGGTGACGTGCTGAGGCTAGATCGTCGGGGCGGCGGCGTCGGGGCGCGCAGGATCGCCGCCGATGGGCGACACTGGAAGGACCCGAACGCGTGAGAGCCCGGTGACCCGAACCCAACGACTGCTGCTGGTCCAGCGCATCATCGCCGCTGCGCTGGTCACGCTCGTCGTGCCGGCGGTGATCGCGGTGGGCAGCGTCGCCGACGAGCAGCCCGTGCGTGAGGGCGAGCCGGCACCACGCACCGTGTTCGCCGACGAGCAGGTCCGCATCACCGACGCCGAGGCGACCGAGATCGCCCGGGCCCGGGCGGCGGAGTCGGTGGAGCCGATCGTGGTCGCCGACCGCGATGCGCAGGCCGCCATCGTGCGCGATGTCCGCGAGGCGTTCATCGCCACCCGGGCGGTGCGCGTTCCGGTCAGCGACGGCCCGGACTCCCCGCCCCGCATCCCGCCGCGCCCCGAGCAGACCGAACGGCTGCTCGAGCAGGAGCCCGAGATCCCCCGAGAGGTCGCTGAGGGACTCGTCCGGCTCGGGGACCCCGAGCTCGAGGTCGTCGAGCGCGAGACGATCTCGGTCGCCCAGGAGTTCGCGCGCCAGCGCATCGGTGAGGACGACCTCGACGACGTGCTCGAGGACCAGCTCCCGGTCGAGCTCGCACTGCGCTCGCTACCCGGCGACACCGCGACCAACATCGCCGATCCGCTGCTGCGCCTGTGGTTGCGTCCGACCGTCACGGTCGATCCCGAGGCCACGGCCGCGGCCCGGGAGCGGGCCGCCGAGGAGATCGACGAGGTGGTCGAGATCTGGCGGCGGGGCGAGGCGATCGTGCGCGAGGGCGAGGTCGTGGAGCCGATGCAGTTGCGCGCCATCGAGCAGCTCGGGCTGACCGGCGCCACGCCCCTGCTCGACCTGCTGCGCGCGGGGCTGGCGATGCTGCTGGTGACCCTGGTGTCGGCGGTCTACCTGCAGCGCATGCAGCCCTACGTCTGGGTCACCGGCAAGAAGCTGGTGCTGCTCGGGATGCTGGTGGTCGCCTACGCCGGGCTGGTCGTGGGCACCAGCCTGCTGACCGAGGCGACCTCGGCCGGCTGGGCCTACGCGGTGCCCTCGGGGGCGATGGCGATGCTCACGGCCCTGCTGATCCATCCGGTGGTCGGCATCGCGACGATGCTGCCGGCGGTGGTGATCGTGCTGCTCGTGCTGCCCAGCGCCGCGCCGTTCGCCCTGTTCGCCGCGGCGGCCGTGCTGGTCAGCGTGCCCCTGACCATCGCGATCGGCTCGCGGTCGCAGCTGCGTACCGCGACCGTGCGTGCCGGGCTGACCTACCCGTTGCTGGCGGCGGCGATCACGGTCGTGTTCGGTCCCCGGGAGGATCTGCTGGTCGCGATCGGCGCCGGCATGCTCAACGGCGTGGTCACCGCCGTGGCCGTGCAGGGCGCCATGCCGTTCCTCGAGACGGCGTTCCGGCTGCCGACCGTGACCGCACTGCTCGACCTCGCCGACCGCAACCACCCACTGCTCCGCGAGCTCGAGACCAAGGCGCTGGGCACCTACAACCATGCGGTCATGGTCGCCCACCTCACCGAGCGCGCCTGCCGCGCGGTGGGCGCCGACCCCCTGCTGGGCTCGGTGGCCGCGCTCTATCACGACATCGGCAAGGTGCGCCAGCCCCACTTCTTCATCGAGAACCAGCAGGGCATCGCCAACCCGCACGACGACCTCGACCCCGAGGTGTCCGCGGTCATCCTGCACAGCCACGTGGTGGACGGGGTCGAGCTCGCCACCGAGTACCGCCTGCCCCCCGAGGTGGTCGCCTGCATCGGCAGCCACCACGGCACGATGCTCGTCAGCTACTTCTACGACAAGGCCGTGCGGCAGGCCGGCGGTGACCGGTCGGCGGTCGACGAGGCCCACTACCGCTACCGCGGGAGCAAGCCGCGCAGCAAGGAGGCAGCGGTGCTCGTCCTGGCCGACTGCAGCGAGGCCACGACCCGTGCCATGGCGATGTCGCGGGGGACCATTCCCCGCGACGAGATCGAAGCCACCGTGGATCGGCTGCTGCAGGAGCGCATCGACGACGGACAGTTCGACGACTGCGAGCTGACCTTCCGGGAACTCGAGCTGGCCCGCACCACGATCGTGGAGTCGCTGGTGGGCATCTACCACCCCCGCATCGCCTACCCCTCGACCGATCCCGCCCAGGCCGATCCCGCCCAGACCGATCCCGCCCAGGCCGCAGGGCTGTCCGACCTGCCCGACCTGCCGCCGTTCGCCGTCGACCTGCCGGCCCCGGGGCGTCCGCCGCCGTCCGCCGGCTAGCTCACTCGGCGTCCTGACCGTAGGCGAAGCCGGCGTCGAGCACCTGCGCGCTGTAGCTGCGGAAGGCGATCACGGTCTCGGAGCGTCGGATCCCGCCGACGCGACCGATCGAGCCGGCCACGATTTCGGCCAGGTCTTCGTTGCGGGCCGCCCTGACCTTCAGGATCAGGTCGTAGCGGCCGGTCACCGAGTAGGTCTCGGCGACCCCCTCGAGGCCGGCGACGGCCTCGGCGACCTCGGAGATCCGGTCGACCTCGACCTCGAGCAGCACGAACGCGGTGATCACGGGCTCGCCTTTCCACGCCCGCCACGCTATCGTCATGATGGGCGGTCGGCGACTGGCCGCACACGAGGTGCCTGTGCGCCAAGCGCATGTCTGAGGGAAGCGGGAAGGTGCCGGCGCTGACGGGCGTTCAAACGCTCGGAGGCCGGCCCCAGGGCTGATGACGCGGCCCACTGCCGAGCCCGACACGATGCTGTCGCGCGGCCACCGCCCATCCGTCGGCACCAACGGCCGACCGGCTCCGAACCATCCGTGCGATGCTGCGGTTGAAGGCCGTGAGTATCCGCCGCCCCGCCCCATCCGTAGTCGCAGCCGGATCGCGACCCCCGAGCCGCCCGTCAGGAGGCCCCGGTGAACCACACCGACTTGCCCACCGCCGAGGTCGCGGTCGAGGAACTCCTCGATCGCTCGACCGAGCGTGGCTACGTGCTGCTCTCGGAACTCCAGGAGCTTCACGTCCCCGAACTCCACGGTGACATGTGGGTCGAGGACACCGTCGCTGCCGCCCGCCAGCAGGGGCTGCAGGTCATCGATGACGTCGCCGACGATGCTCCGGAGGACGTCGTCGATCACACGGCGGCGTTGACCACCGACCTCGTGCGCCAGTACCTCAACGACGCCGGACGCCACGCCCTGCTCACCAAGGAGGACGAGGCCGACCTGGCCAAGCGCTACCAGGCCGGGCTTGCCGCGGACAGCTTCCTGTCCGGGCGCGACGACCTCACCCGCAGCGTCAAGGCCAAGCTGCGCCGCATCAGCCGTGACGGCGCCCGCGCCAAGGAACGCATGGTGCAGGCCAACCTGCGGCTGGTCGTGCCCCAGGCCCGCAAGTTCTCCGGTCGTGACCTCGACTTCATCGAGCTCATCCAGGAGGGCAACCTCGGCCTGCTGCGCGCCGTCGAGAAGTTCGACCACACCAAGGGCTACAAGTTCTCGACCTACGCGGTGTGGTGGATCCGCCAGGCGCTGCAGCGTGGCGTTGCCAGCAAGGGTCGGACCATCCGCGTGCCCGCTCACGTGTGGGAGCTGTACGGCAAGCTGCGCTCGGCCGAGCTACGGCTGCGTCAGCAGAAGGGTGCCGACCCCACCGAGGCCGAGGTCGCCGAAGAGGTCGGTCTCACGCCCCTGCGGGTCCGCGAGGTCCGCGAGGCGATGCAGGAGCTGGTCAGCCTCGACCGACCGATCGGTGAGGACGGCGACGCCACCATGGGTGACCTCATCGCCGACGCCGCCGTGATCGACCCGGCCGACACCGCCCTGGAGGGCGACGCGCTCAGTCAGATCGACGCCGCGCTCGCGGCCCTCGACGACCGTGAGCGCATCATCCTGGTGCTGCGTTTCGGGCTGCACGGTGAGGAGCCGCTCACCCTCGAGGAGATCGGCGCCCACTTCGGACTGACCCGGGAGCGCATCCGCCAGATGCAGAACCGCGCCCTGGCCAAGCTGCGTCACCCGTCCCGGGCCCACAGCCTGGCCGGGCTGCTCGACGTGCTGGACCGGGCCGCCTGACCGACCCTTCCCCGGCCCACCGCTGCGGCGGTGGGCCGTCATCTGTCGGAGTCGCCGTGGGCCTGCCCGCGATCCACCGCCGGATGCTGCTGGTCGTGGCCGGCCTGCTGGTGCTGACCCTGGTGGGGATGGTCGCGCTGTGGCCACGTGCGGATGACCTGCCGGGCGCCGAGGCCGAGGTGCCGGATCTGGTCACCGCCGAGGTCGTCGCCGTCGAGACCATCCTCGACGATCCGGACCCGGCCCTGGGCGGCTCGGGCGAGCTGCTGGTGGTGACCCTCGAGCTGCTCGGAGGCGACGAGGTCGGTGAGTTGGTCGACCTCGAGGTGGTGCCCGAGGGCTACCCGCCGTTCGTGGTCGGTGACCGCGTCGAGCTCGACCGGGTGCTGATCGACGGCGAGGAGCCCGCCTGGTTCATCGTGGACTTCCGCCGGTTGCCGACGTTGTGGTTGCTGCTCGGACTGTTCGTGCTGGCCGTCATCGCCGTGGGTGGCTGGCACGGCCTGCGCTCGCTGCTGGGGCTCGCGATCAGCCTGCTGATCGTGGTGTACTTCGTGGTGCCCGCCATCCTGGTGGGTCGTAACCCCCCGTTGGTCGCGATCGTGGGGGCGATCGCGATCATGATCGTCACGCTGTACCTCGCCCACGGGGTCAACGAGATGACCACCTCGGCGATCATCGGGACCGGGGGGGCGCTGCTGCTGACGGTGGGGCTCGCGGTCGTGATCGTCGATCGGGCCAAGATCACCGGCTACGCCTCCGACGAGGCCAACCTGGTCAGCTTCGCCTTCGAAGGTCTGGACCTGCAGGGGCTGGTGCTCGCCGGGTTGATCATCGCGGCCCTTGGTGTGCTCGACGACGTCACCGTCAGCCAGGCCTCGACGGTGTTCGCGCTGCACGACACCGATCGCACGCTGAGCTGGTCGGCGCTGTTCTCGCGTGCCATGAAGGTCGGACGCGATCACATCGCCTCGGTGGTCAACACGCTGTTCCTGGCGTATGCCGGCGCCTCGCTCGCGTTGCTGGTGCTGTTCTCCACCAGCGGGCTGCCGGCCACCGAGATCGTCAACTCGGAGGTCTTCGCCGAGGAGCTGGTCAAGACCGTGATCGGCTCGCTCGGCCTGATCGCGGCGGTGCCGTTCACCACCGCCCTGGCCGCGCGGGTGGCGGTCAGCCGCGCCTCCGAGCCTGCGCACGACCCGGGGCCGGCTGCGCGGCCCGGCGTGGAGCCGGACGACCCTGACGACCTCGACGAGGAACAGCGCGCTCAGCGCTCCTGGGCGCGGTACCTCGACGAACGAGGCGATGGCCCGCACGACGCGGGCTGAGCGGTCGGTGGGCGAGCCGGGGATGTCGCAGATGTCGCAACTGGTAGTCTTCCGACGCGGGGCAGGTGGGGCCGAGTGGGAGGCTCCGACGTGCGCACCGGGTCGAGACGACGGCAGCCGGGCAGGCGTGCCACTCGGCTGCTGATCATGCTCACGGTGCTCGCCCTGCTGCCCGTGCCGTGGCTGCATGCGGTGGATGACGACCCGCCGGGTGCGGCTTGGCGACTCGATGGTCGCCTGGTCGTCGACGGTCGGTTCGTCGACCCCCCGGGACGGTGGTCGTGGCTCACCGTCGGCCGCCCCCCGCTGGTCGCCGAGGTGGTCCGGGACTGGCTGATCGCCTCCGATGATCCCGCGCAGGATCTGCGCACGGGCACGCTGGCGAGCCGGCCCTCGGTCAACGAGCCGGTCGCCGTCGCGATCGGACTGCAGGCGGCCGGCATCGATGTGCCGCTGGGGATCGTGGTCG
>SKJO01000235.1 GCA_007121975.1 Nitriliruptoraceae bacterium
GGGTCGGCCCATCGACCCTTCCCGTATCCCGCGAGCGCCGAATCGTGCTTCGTCGTCTGCTGATCCACACGCCCGCGACGCCGATCGACGTCGACCGCATGATCGACCGACTGCTGTTCGACGGGCCGGAGCAGCAGCGCAAACGCTCGGCGTTCTGGGCGCTGCTGAGCCTTGCGGCGGTGATCGCCTCGGCCGGGATCATCACGGACTCGGCCGCCACCGTCATCGGCGCCATGATCGTCGCACCGCTGATGACCCCGATCCTCGGCACCGCACTGTCGATGGTGCTCGCCCGCAACCGCGAAGTGTTGCGCAGCCTGGGCTACGTGATCGGTGGCGCCGCACTGGTCATCGTCATCGGATACGTCTTCGGCATCGTCGACGCACTGGGTGCGGAGGCACTCGACAACCCGCAGATCTCCTCGCGGACCAACCCCCGACTGATCGATCTGGTCGCCGCCCTGGCCACCGGCACCGTCGGTGCCTTCGCACTGGTGCGCTCGGACGTCTCCGACACCCTGCCCGGCGTGGCGATCGCGATCTCGCTGGTACCGCCACTGGCGGTCACCGGCCTGCTGATCGAAGCTCAGCAGTACCGCGAGGCATTCGGCGCCCTGCTGCTGTTCGGCACCAACGTCACCGCCATCATCGCCACCGGCTACCTGTTGCTCCTGGCCTACGGCCTGCGCGACGCGGCCATCGCCGGCAACTACCGCGTCGGGACACTCACCCGCCGTAGCGTGCTCACCGTCGGCACCGCCCTGCTGCTGCTCGCGGTCCCGTTGGGCATCGGCAGCCACCGGGTCGCCACCGACCGCTGGGATGAACGCGTTTCGACGCCGCTGGCCACCGAGTGGGCCCAGGAGCAGGGCTGGCAGATCCTGTCCCTCGGCGTGTCCGACGGGGTGCTCGAGCTTTCGGCGCTGGGTCCGCCACCACGCGTCGACCCGCAGGTGCTGCGCGATCGTCTGGACGACGCCGGGGTCGAGGTGGTGCTCGTCATCGACCTGATCGTCGGAGGCGAGGTGGTGCTGCCACCCGGCGGCCGCGACCGTACGGACCCGGATGCCCCGGGCTGAGGCTCAGCGCCCGGTGCGGCTGCGACGCCAGGAGATCCCCGTGCCCGGGATGCGCACCGTGCTGGTGCGGCGCCCCGTGGTGCTCCGGGTCGCCCGCAAGCCGCCGGCCCCACCCGAGACCGACAGACCCCGCTTGGACGCCGTCACCCGCAACGGACCGACCTTCTTGGACTTGCGGAAGAACACCGCCATCCTCTGCCCCTCATCTCGGCGAACTTCATGATGCCAGACGGCTGCGACCACCGCCCGTACACGTCCCCGCGCGGGGCAACGCGACCCCCGACCACCGGATCACACGCGGGGCAGCACGAACCAGAACACGGTGCTTCCGGGGAGTGACTCGTAGCCGATCTCCCCGTCGTGCTGGTGAACCAGTTCCCGCGAGATGGCCAGCCCGAGGCCCGTCCCACCTCGTCCGCCTGCGTCGCTCGGGTCGGCCTGGGCGAACCGCTCGAAGATCCTCCCCGCGAAGCTGTCGGGGACCCCTTCCCCGGCATCGATCACCTCGACACGCACCTGGTTCGGCCCGGGCAGCACCCGCGCCTGCACCACCCCGCCGTCCGGGGAGTGCTTGACCGCGTTGGAGACCAGGTTGGCGACGACCTGTCCGAGCCGCCGACGGTCGCCGACGACCGTCACCGGCCCCGGCTCGGCGACCTCGAGGTGGAGCGTGACCCCCCGCGGCGCACCGAGCACCCGATGGTCCTCGAGGGTCTCGGCGACCACGGCGGTCAGGTCGAGCCGCTCGCGCCGCAGGGGCAGGGTGCCCTCGTGCAGTTGCTCGATGTCGAGCAGATCGTCGATCAGCGCCCGCAGCCGCGTGGTGTTTCTGACCGCCACCTCGAGCAACTGCTCGGTGGCGGGAGCGACCGGGCCGCTGACGCCGGCCATGATCGATTCCAACGTGCCGGCGATCGCCGTCAGCGGGGTACGAAGCTCGTGGGAGACCGAGGAGACGAACTGCTCCTTGGCCGCCTCCGCACTCCGCAGTTCGGTGAGGTCGGAGGTCATCCCCGACACGCGCACCGCGGCACCCTGGTCGTCGTACTCGATGTGCCCCCGCACCAGCACCGGAACGCGGTGGCCATCCCGGTGCCGTGCCGCGACCTCGACCGTGAAGTTGGGGGCGCGGGCGGCGACCGCATCCGCGAGGCGGGCGTCCGCAAGGCCGAGGTCGTCGTCGGAGAGCAGGGTCCGCCAGGCGTCCCGGCCGGGGGGGAACTCCCCGGGGCGGTAGCCGTGGATCTCGCACCATCGTGCCGACTGGAAGGTCTCGCCGGTGCGCAGGTCGACGTGCCACCAGCCGTCCTGGGTGGCGGCGATCACCTGCTGCAGTCGGTCCTCGGACTCACGCACCGCCTGCTCGGCCTCGTGCCGCTCGGTGATGTCCTGGATGGCTCCGTGGCTGACGCGGTGACCCCGCTCGTCGACGGACACCGAGCCGATCTCGAACACCACCCGGATCGACCCGTCGGGCCGCACCATCCGGAAGCGCATCCGGTGCTCGCGGGGCAGGTCGGTGCGGGCGTCCCACGCGATCATCGCGGCCCGGTCGTCGGGATGGACCACGGCGTAGAAGCCGTCCGCGCTGGGCGACACGGCGTCCGGGTCGAGTCCGAGGATCTCGTAGACCATCGCCGACCACACCAGCTCGCCCGTCGTGAGGTCGGCGTACCAGTGTCCGATCCGGGCGAGGCGCTGGGCCTTGTCGAGCTGCGCACGGGCCAGCTCCAGCTGCTGCCGACGACCGGCGAGCCAGTCGACGTCGACCACCAGGACATCGAACGCCTCGACCTCTGCGTTCGCGTCG
This sequence comes from Nitriliruptoraceae bacterium, assembly GCA_007121975.1. Classification (GTDB taxonomy): domain Bacteria; phylum Actinomycetota; class Nitriliruptoria; order Nitriliruptorales; family Nitriliruptoraceae; genus SKJO01. The sequence goes on from SKJO01000235.1 coordinate 2,890, forward strand.
CGAACGGCCCGCACCGACGCGTGCGCCCAGATCGAGTCGCCGGCCGGACGCAGCAGGCGGATCGTTCCGCGGGTGACGGCCGACTCACCGCGCAGCAGCGGCTCGATCCAGCGCTGTCGGGAGATCCTCGGCGAGGCATCGACCAGGCGCCCGACGCGCATCCCGACCAGCGTGTCGGCAGCCACGCCCAGCAGCTCGCCGAGCCGGGAGTTGGCTGAGCGGATGGTGCCGTCCAGCCCCACACGGGCCACGCCCTCCCGGGACTCCGCCACGAGCTGCTCGAAGCGGTGCTCGTCGAGGTGCAGCATCCGCCCCAGCAGGACCCCGCGGGCACGGCCAGGATCGCCGACACCCCGCCAGGACAGCGGCTGGTGGCCGCCACTGCGCCGTCGACAGCGCAGCTCGACGCGGTGTGCGTCGGTTGAATCGGCCACCGTGGTCACGAGGTTGCGTGCTGCCTCGAGGTCCTGGGGGTGGACGAGCGACAGGAACTCGACACCCTCCAGTTCGGCCGCGGACCAGCCCAGCAACGCGGGCCAGTCCCCCTGGACCCCTCCGAGCAGCCCGTCGGCGTCGAGTACGGCCGCGAGAACCGGCGGGGGGTGCAGCCGGACCAGCAGCCCCGTCAGATCCGCGCTGCCGTGATCAGGGGGGACGCGCTGACCGCTCATCGCCTCCCCCTGCGCCTGGGGTCCGGCCCGCCCGAACGTGGGCCCTCGTCCAGCATAGGAGGGGCAGCGGCCGGTTACGAGTCGTCGGGGCCGTCCGCGGGAGACGGGGCGCCGAGCCCGATGGCCTCCTGCATCGACTGCACGACGTTGGCGATCGCGGCGATGCCCATGACCACGGCGAGCAGTCCCAGCCCGAAGCGCAGGGCCGACACCTTCCCCGGCGACCACGATGACAACTCGAAGGGGAAGATCACCAGCAGCCGCACCAGGATGACCCCCGCGAACGCTGCGGTGACCGCGTCACCCAGCCGCTTGAGCCACGCCGGGTCACCCACGAGGTAGACCAGGTTGA
>SKJO01000119.1 GCA_007121975.1 Nitriliruptoraceae bacterium
CAGGCATCGGGTCAGGCGACGGGATGCCGCGTGCTGGCCCGGCTGCCGAACCTGTTGGGGGTTCGGCAGCCGTCGCTCCGAAGCGTTGGCCCCGTCCGTGCAGGGCTGCCGTCCCGGCCGGCATCGGCACCGCACCGGACGGGCACCGGACGGGCACCGGACGGGCACGGCGCGATGCGGCGTACCAAGACGGCCACCAGTGACCGGATGCGTACGCCGCATCCCTCACACTGGACCACCTGGCGTACCCAACCGGTCGCTCATGTCCGTCTGCCTACGCCGCATCGGTGAACGGCCGCACCACCGCCCCGCAACGGCCGCAGAACGCACAGCCACCACCACCACGCGCACACAAGCGCTGCCCAACCCCGTGCCGTCGCGGCACCCGGTGACCACGACAGCGTCCACCGTCACCCCGCGAGCAACGAGGTGCCGGCGGGCATGAACTAGCGTCACGGCAGCCCCGCCACCCACCAAGGACCCACGATGCTCCAGCGCTCGCTCGACGATGGTGTGCTGACCCTCACCCTGGACGATGGCCGGCGCAACGCCATCACCCCGGAGCTGTGCACCGCGCTGACCGCTGCGCTCGATGACGCCGGAGACGCGCAGGCGGTGGTCCTGGCCGGCCGACCGGGCGCCTTCAGCGCCGGGCTCGATCTCGGGATCATGCAGACCGGGGACCGCGTGGCGATCGAGGAGCTGCTGCGGGCGGTCGGGGCTGCGCTGATGCGGCTGTGGATCGAGCCCCGTCCCACCGTCGCGGCCGCCACCGGGCATGCGCTGGCCGGCGGCACGCTGCTCGCGCTGGCCTGTGACCACGTCGTTGCCGCCGAGGACGGCGCCTGGGGACTGATCGAGACCACCGTCGGCCTCGAGCTCCCAGAGTTCGCGATCACGCTCGCCCGGCATCGGCTGCGCACCGAGCGCTTCGAACAGCTGCTGCTGACCGGCGCACGGCTGACCGCTCCTGCCGCCCAGGAGGTCGGTTACGTCGACGAGGTGCTCCCGCCCGACGCCGTGGTGGACCGAGCCCGCGAGCACGCCCGGCAGCTCGCGCAGTTGCCCGGCCACGCCTACGGCGGCAGCAAGGCCCGCCTGCGCGGCGCCGATGCCAAGGCCGTGCTCGACGGGCTGGCCGAGGACGTGACCGCGCTGATCGACGCCTTCCCCGGCGTGCCGGGATGACTAGGGTCGGAGTCGACCCGACGACGGAGAGCCAACGTGGGTGAGGTGCACTGGCGCGAGCTGTACCGCGAGGTGGTGGACACCGGGCTGTGCACCGGCTGCGCCGCGTGCGTGATGGCCTGCCCGCGTGACGTGCTCGGCTACACCGTCGACTACGAGCCGGTGCAGATCGGCGAGGGCATGGGCGTCGATCAGTGCGTGATCGGTGACCGCGGCTGCGACATGTGCACCCGCGCCTGCCCCCGGTTCCGGGCCTGGGAGACCGACCTCGATCAGGTGCTGTTCGGCCGGCCCCGAGACCCCGAGACCGAGGTGGCCGGGCCGGCCCGGTCGATCCTGCTCACGCGCGCCACCGAGCAGGCGGTCCACGCCGCCGGTCAGGACGGTGGGCTGGTCTCGACGCTGCTGATCTGGGGGCTCGAAACCGGCCGGATCGACGGCGCGCTGACCTCGCAGATCACCGAAGGGCGGGGCCCCTTCGACGCGGAGCCCTTCCTGGCCACCACCCGCGAGGACGTGCTGGCCACCGCCGGCAGCCGCTACACCTACTCGGCCAACCCGCTGGCGATGAAGCAGGCAGATGCGGCCAAGCTGCGGCAGATCGCGCTGGTCGGGATGAGCTGCCAGGCCTCGATCAACGGCACCGTCGAGGCCTACGCGGTCAACAAGTACAAGCGCAAGATCGCCCTCACGCTTGGCCTGCTGTGCTCCAAGACCTTCACCTACGACGGGCAGCGCAAGGTGCTCGCCGAGCACGGGATCGACGTCGCCGACGTGGTCAAGATCAACATCAAGGGCCGCTACCAGGTCTGGACCCGTGACGGCGGCTACCACGAGCTCCCCCTCAAGCAGTTCCACCCCTACACCCGGCCCGGCTGCAAGCTCTGCCCCGACTTCGCGGCCGAGCACGCCGACATCTCCTGCGGTGGTATCGGGGCGGACGACGCCTGGACGCTGACGATCGTGCGCACCGCTCGCGGCGAGGAGTGGCTGCAGGGCGCGCTCGACGCAGGACTGATCGAGGCCCGGCCCGGTCAGACCGACGAGGTCGCGATGAACCTGCTGACCAAGCTGTCGACCTGGTCGCGCAAGCGTTGGCCCGTCGACACCCTGCCCGAGACCCATCGAGCGCCCGGGCTGCTGCCCTCGGGCTGACCCCGACGGTCGAGACCCTGATGGTCAGCGAGAATGTCGTGATCACCCAGCCGCGCACCTCGTTGAACCCCTCCCACGGGGGGTATCGACACCGACGGGTTCGCGGAGTTCATCGCCCGCGACCTGCTCACCGGCGAGGTCGTCTGGGAGACGCCGATGAGGCTGCGCCACGACCAGTTCTACGCCGATAGCCCGAACGGGTGGTACTCAGCAGGGAGTAGCAGGAACCACAACCCGATGGACGCCGACGGATCGATCTACACCACCGCGCAGGACACGGCCGGCGGGGGCCACGCGGTGAAGATCGATGCGTCGGGGCAGGTCGAGTGGGCGATCCCGAGCTGGTAGTTGGTCGCTGATGGCTACTGGCCGCCGATGGTTGCGGTCGACGAGTGGTTCAACGACCCGTTCTGGACAGGGAGTCCGAGCTTCATCAGCGCCAGCGGCACGGTGTACTACGAGCGCGGCCCATCCACGCTCATCGCGATCGACGACAGCGCCAACATCGGGGTGACCGCACCACCCGACGCTCCCACCGGTGTGCAGGCCCGCATGGTCGAAGGCGATGCCTGGTCCAGCTTCAACGTCGAGGTGTCCTGGGACCCACCGACCGACCCGCGCCGTGCCGTGCTCGGCTACGTCGTGAGCGCGCAGCCCGGCGGGCAGACCTGCAGCCCGACACCGCGAACCTGGGCGAACCGGGGGGGCCGGTGATGACCGACGAACCCGACACCTCGTGTGTGGTGAGCGTGTCCAACAACTCCCGCAACACCTTCACCGTGGTCGCGATCAACGAACTCGGGGAGAGCGAGCCCTCGGCCGCTTCCCAACCAGTCGTGTTCGGTGCCCCCCACCGGAGCCGGACCCAGCTCCTGACCCTGCCCCCGACCCTGCCCCCGACCCCGACCCTGCCCCCGACCCGACCCCGGCGTTCTCCGACGTCGACCCCGGCAACGCCCACGCGACGGGCATCAACGCCGTCGCCGCCGCCGGGATCACCACCGGCTGCACCCCGGGCCGCTTCTGCCCCAACGACAACGTCACCCGCGCCCAGATGGCCACCTTCCTCTACCGCGCCATCCTGCAGCCGACCGAACCCGCGGCAGCACCGTAGAGCCCCGAGGGATCTAGCCGGTGCCGGGCCCGACGCCCGGCACCGGGGACCTGGCGAGCACGAGCCGCACCTCGAGGCAGCCGTGCTCGTCGGGTTCGGGGTGCTCGAGCGACACCCGCAGCAGCCCACCCGCCCGGTAGGCGGCGAGCTCGCTGGGTGCCTGCGGCCAGGGCGGACCCGGGGTGCGATCGGCGACCTCACGACTGGTCGCCAGCCGGGTGATCACCACCGCGCTGCCGCCAGGCGCGACCAGCGTGCCGATGGCCTGCATGGCGGCGTCGCGCACGACCCCGGGCAGGTGATCGACGGTGTGCACCTCGACCACGAGGTCAGCCGGCCCGAGATCGTCAGGGGCCTCGAGCAGGTCGGCAACCCGCCAGTCGACCTCGGCGTCGGCGTGACGGGACCGGGCCGCGGCAACGGCACTCGGGGCGAGATCGAAGGCCGTCACG
>SKJO01000165.1 GCA_007121975.1 Nitriliruptoraceae bacterium
CACGTGGTGGGCTGGGCGACAGACGCACTTGACGAGGTCCGCCGTGCGGAGTGGAACGAGCTGCGCCGCACCGGTGGCGCAGCGGCAGCCAAGCAGCTCAAGGGCCTGCGCTGGCTGCTGCTACGCAACTGGGGCAACCTGACCAGCCGGCTTCAACAGCGTGGTCCGCGACCTTGGCAAAGCCAACCGGCGGCTGCTTGAGGGCCGGATACCTCACGGGAGTTGCCGTGCTGGTCCTGCAGCCCACGGACGACGGCGCCGTCGCCATGGTGCTGGGCGGAGCCTCCCTGACGTTCGGTCTGGTGGTCATGGGCGGCGTGCGCGGGCATCGGATCGCAGCGGGCGTCTACGAGGCCGGACCTGGAGCATCGCCCGCCGCATGACCAGCGAGCCAAGGCGCGATGCTGGCCCCGCACACCGTCGTGATTGCGGGCGGTCCGCCAGGGTCCACGTCGCGCCCCGAACAAGCGGCGGTCTTGCCCAGGTCCGGAACGCGGTCCTTCGCCGAGGTAGGTATCGGCTCGTTGTCCACCGAGGCTGCCCCGGGCGAGCCTGGACGCCCGGTGGCCGGCCTCCGACCGGTGACGCGCCGCTGGGCCGGCGGGCTGCCCGAGCAACGCCGGCAGCAGCACCACGGTCCGACGCTCAGGTTGGCGGGCCGAGCTGCAGCCACTCGTAGAAGGCGTCGACGTCACCATCGAACGAGTACACCACGTCGTCGACGGTCGAGAACTGCAACGTGGTCGCGTTCAGCGCACTGAGCAGCATCGTGGAACCCGCCGATGTCGAGGCGTTGGGGATCACGGTCCGCAACGCGGGATCGAACGAGACCTCGGCGACGCCCGAATCGAGGCGCACCGAGAGGAGCATTCCCGCGGTCTCCTCGGAGAACCAACTCCAGTAGCCCTGTTCCCGCTCGGCGGCGGTCGGGCCCTCGAGCAACGACTGCAGCGATCCCGACAGGACACGCGGGAGATCGACGTCACGCTCGACCCCGAACACCTCGGTTTCCCCGCCGCGATCGAGGTTCGTGAAGAACACCTCGACGGTGGCCGTTCCCGACTCGACCTCCGGGTCGGCGGCTCCATCGTCCGGTGGGGTCGCCTCCTCGTCCGGTGGGGTCGCCTCCTCGTCCGGTGGAGTCGCCTCCTCGTCCGGTGGGACGAGCTGCAGCCACTCGTAGAAGGCTCCGACGTCACCGGCCAGGGAGTAGATGCTGTCGGTGATGTCGGGGAACTGCCGCGTCGTGGCATCCAGTTCCGCCAGGAGGACCAGAGACCCGGCAGAGGTGGACGCTCCAGGGATCGTCGTCGCCAGCTCGCCATCGAAGTCGACCTGCGCCACCCCGTCCTCGACCCGCACCGACCGCAGCATCCCGGCGGTGTCCTGCGAGAACCAGCTGGAGTAGCCCTGCTCACGCTCCTCGACCGTCGGCCCGACCAGGAGCTCGCGGACCGCCGCGGTCGGTAGGTCGTCGTCCGTCGTCGTGCGCTCCACCGGATGGACCTCGCCCTCGGCGCCACGTTCGAGGTTGGTGTAGAAGACCTGGATCACGTGGGATGTCGGCTCCGGCGCCGCGTCGTCGCCCGGATCCGGGTCGGTCGGTCCGTCGGACGGCTGGTCCGCTGGGTCGGTGTCCGCTGCGCCGTCACCGTCACCGTTGCAGCCGACCAGCCCCAGGACGAGGGCCGCGAGCAGGACGGTCATCGCTGCCCCCCGACGTCGCCGACGCTTCACCGGCCGCAGCTGCGCTGACGTTGTCATGGTCCGCCTCCTCGACGTTGGCTCCCGCCACCTCGACGTTCCGCTACTCACGGTACGCAGCCGGTACAGCCACCGACAGAGGATCCCTGCGGTGACGCTCGGGACCCCCGGCCCGCATCCCCCGGACCGCTCACCGCTTGCGCCACGTCGCGACGAGCGTTGCCGTCTACTGGCGCGTGTCGCACTCCTCCGGGAGCAGGCCCCACATCGTCAGGTCGGCCCGTTCACGGGTCATCCCGCCGGTCGCGCGCACAACCGCCGCTGATCTCCCGACGCCCTCCTTGCGGAAGCCAAGTCGTTGCGCCACGCGTTGAGATCCGGTGTTCCCGCTCGCCGCCTCGAGGAACCGTTCGGTGTCAGCCAGCGTGTCGGGGATCGGCACGTGCGTGCATCGTTGGATCGCGGGATCCTGACAGATGGCGGCGATGCGCTCAGCGTCGGCGGCACGGGGTCAACGGAGCACGCCCACACCGAAGTCGAGGATCCGAGCCACCGCGTGTCCTGACGGCGCCGACGCAAGGCCCCTCGAGCAACCTCGCCGTGACGGCACGCGGGTGGCTGTTGACGTCCGCTCGTACCTTGCCGCACCGGCGGTTGCCTCCAGCGCTGAGCAGGGCCCTCACCAGTGCCTGCGCGGCGGCAGCCAGCGCCGCGGGCCGAGGACGAATCCGAAGCACGGCAGCAAGGCGGCTTCGCAGCGCATCGGGCCGAGCCCGCGAGCCCCGGCCCCACGACGCACGCTGACGGGAAGTACCCCCGGTAGGAATCGAACCTACGCTTCCGGCTCCGGAGGCCGGTGCTCTATCCACTGAGCTACGGGGGCGGGTCACACAACGGCGCACGGTACCACGCAGTCCTCCCGGGGCGCCTACCCTCGCCGGGCCGTGCCGGCGCTCGTCGCCCCTCGCTGCTCACCTCTGCCCGCGACCCTGGAAGGCTCATGGCCCGTCCCGACCTGCTCGACCCGGTCCTCGGTGAGCTCGCCCAGCGCATCCGTGCCGCGCTGCAGGCTGCCGGCCTGCCCGACGCCGACCCGGCCCTCGAGCGCCCCAAGCTCCCCGAGCACGGCGACTGGGCAACCACCGCGCCGCTGCGCCTGGCCAAGCCGGCGCGCCGTCCCCCGCTGCAGATCGCGCAGGCGCTCATCGACCACCTCGAGCTGCCCGACGCGGTGGCCGAGGTCGAGATCGCCGGCCCCGGGTTCGTCAACTTCCGCCTCGCGCACCGCTACCACGAGGACCTCGTCCGCCGCATCATCGCCGAGGGCGCCGACTTCGGGCGCCAGACCCTGCCCGAGGGCGAACGCGAGCACGTCAACGTCGAGTTCGTCTCGGCCAACCCGACCGGGCCGCTGCACGTGGGCGCCGGCCGGTGGGCCGCGACCGGGGACGCCATCGCCGCGCTGCTCGAGGCCGCCGGGCACCGCGTCACCCGCGAGTACTACGTCAACGACGCCGGCGAGCAGATCCGCCGCTTCGGCGAGTCGGTCGTGCTGGTCGCCCGCGGGGAGCCGCTCGGCGACGAGCACTACCGCGGCGCGGTCATCGGCGAGCTCGCCGCCGAGCTCGGGCTCGCGGCCGACGCCGATGCCAACGCCGAGGTGGTGGGGCAGCGGGCCGTGGAGGCGATGCGCGGGCGCATCGAGCAGGTCCTGCACGCGATGGGGGTGGACTTCGACGTGTGGTTCTCCGAGCGCGAAGGACTGCACGACACCGGCGCCATCGAGGCCACGGTCGAGGAGCTGACCGAGCGTGGCGAGGCGTACCAGGCTGACGGGGCGCTGTTCCTGCGCACCAGCGCCCGCGGCGACGACAAGGACCGGGTCCTCGTGCGATCCGACGGGCGGCCCACCTACTTCGCGGCCGACTGCGCCTACCTGCGCGACAAGTGGACCCGGGCGTCGGGGACCGGGGCCGGCGGGCGGCTGTTCTACCTGCTCGGCGCCGACCACCACGGCTACGTCGGCCGGCTCGAGGCCGCCGCGGCCTGCCTGGGCGTGCCCCCCGAGCGCATCGAGGTGCGCATCGGGCAGCTGGTCAACCTGCTGCGCGGCGGTGCGCCGGTGCGCATGTCCAAGCGCGCCGGCGAGACCGTCGACCTCGACGAGGTGCTCGAGGAGGTCGGCGCGGACG
>SKJO01000384.1 GCA_007121975.1 Nitriliruptoraceae bacterium
ACCACAGCGCGCGGCCCTCGTTGGACTCGGCCTCGAAGGCGGCGGTGCGCACCCAGCGGTTGCGGTAGCGGGCGGTGCCGTTCTCGAGGTGCACCCCGTGGACCATGCCGTCGCCGTCGAACCAGTGGTAGCGGCCGTCCGCCTCGTAGCGGGGGTTGGGCCCGTTGCGCAGGAACACCCCGTTGAGGTCACGCGGGATCTCGCCGATGACCTCGAGGTCGCCGGCGTCGAGTTCCTCGTGCACCGGCGCGTAGACGCCGTAGAGGTAGGGGTTGCGCTCGTCGGCGTCGTCGAGCGAGCGGCCAACGATCACGGGCGCGTCAACGGACGGGGTGCTGGACATGCTGGGCTCCTTGGTCGCGCCCTGGGGACGCGGGCTGCTCCCGGCGCGTCGGCTCCCGGTGCGACGCACCACCGGACGGTTGGGACCTTCGGCCCTGGCGGATCGTCCGGAGGTGATACTAGAGGCGAAGCCAGCTTGGGGCAAGCCGCCCCGGACAGGCGGCAGGCGCGGCGGGAGCGGCAGGCGCGGCGGGAGCGGCAGGCGCCGCAGGTTCGCTGGAGCCCCGCACCAGGACCGGGAACCGCCGGCAGCGTTCAGCGCACCGTTGCGCCCTTGGCCTGGCCGCGGATGCTGCGCAGGTAGGCCGCACGCTCATCGGCGTCGAGGCTCGCGAGCATCCGGTCGATGGTCTCGCGGCGATCCGGATCGCGCCGGCGATCGTGGCTCCGGTCGGACACGAACGATGCCGGTGCGCGAGCCGGGGCGCGGTGCGCGCCCTCGGCGCGGACCAGGTCGAGCATGCCGCCGCTCTGCGCTGCGCGATCCTGACGACGTTGGCGGTTGCGTCTCATGGCCGTCCCCCCCGGAACGAGTTGCGCAACTGTAACGCATGCAGCGCGGCCGGCGAAGCACCCTGGGACGCCTTGTGGGCCTCAGCGCGGCAGCACCTCGCGAGGCTGGCTGCGCACGTTGCGCAGGTAGGCGGCGCGCTCGTCGGCGTCGACGATGACCGCGAGCATGGCCTCGACCTGGGTGCGGCGAGTCACGTCGCGACGCCGCTCGCTCCCGGGATCCACGACCAGCCCGGCAGGCCGCCGTCGGTGACCGACCACCGCGTGCGGGCCCTGGGTACGCGGGGGCGGTGCGAGCCTCGTCGAGGGTCGACGGAGCGCGGTCCAGCGCGGCATGGCTCCTCCTTCGCCGGGGGGCACGGCGAGCGCGAGGTGGGAAGAAGCTCTGCCTGAATCCTATCGCAGAAAGGATGAAAGTCCTAGGACCTTTGTCGCATCCTCGCCCGGTCACGTCGGCCCCGGCCCGAGGGGACGCCTCGGTGCGGCCGGTCAGCTCGCGACGGCACCCCAGGCTTCGCCGCGGATGCTGCGCAGGTAGGCCTCGCGCTCGCGGGGGTCGTCGAGACTGGCGAGCATCCGGTCGACCGCCGCCCGGGTCTGCGGCTGGCAGCGGCGATCGACCACCAGGGTCGGCGATGCTCGACGTGCAGCCGGCACGCCGACCTGATCGAGCGCACCGTCGACCGGCACCCTGCGGGCGTTGTGGCGGCGTCGGCTTCTGATCATCGTCATCCCCTTTTGCACGAGCAGGAAGGTGGTACCGCGGGGGCTAGGGCCATCAACGCCCCGCGCGCGGCAGGGAACTCAGCGCGGCAGCAACTCGCGGGGCTGACTACGCACATTGCGCAGGAATGCGCTCCGCTCGTCAGGGTCCTCGATCGCCGCGAGCATGGCGTCCACCGCGGCACGACGTTCGTGATCGCGGCGCCGGTTGCGGCCCGGCTCGGCAACGTAGGACCGCGAGCCCGGCCCGCGACGGCGAGGAGGCTTGGTCCTGTCGGTGCCAGACGGGCTGCTCGCGAACCAGCGGGTCATGACGGCCTCCGGGTCGTGGGATGCTGCTCATCCCCCCCGACGACCACCGGTCCGACGGTTCAAGCATCGACGAGCGTTCCCCGGCGCAAATTTCCCGGATTGCGACTTGACGTGATCAGCCGCCCACCCCGTGCAACCTCGAGGGGGCTACGACCCTTCGCCGGAAGCCCGGGCCCGCCACCGGAGCGCGACCAGGCCGAGCAGCAGGACCAGCGCCAGGCCGAGCAGCGCGAACTTGGTCAGTGCCAGCGTCCGGGTCGCGCTGGCCAGGCCGTCGCTGGGACCGACGGCGAGCACACTGAGCATCAGTGCGTTCTCCGCCAGGTCGGCCACCGCGGCAAGAAGTGCCGCCCAGGCGGTGGTGTCCGCCATCCCCCCCGCCGGTCGGCGACGGCCGAGCACCACGCCCAAGCGCACGGCGACCAGGCCGATCACCAGGGCGTAGGCCGGAGCGAAGGCCAGGTCCACCAGCAGGTTGGCGCGGGCGGCGGCCCGGCCCTCAGCACCCCAGTCGACCAGGATCGCGGCGACCTGCTCGCCGCTGGTGGCCAGCTGCCACGACACGATGCCCCCGGGAGCCGCAGCCGTCATGAGCGCCGGCGCCGTCACGGCCAGGCCAACCAGGGTCACGGCGAGCACCACCAGGGCCCCGACCAGCGTGCGGCGGCGCCCCCGGACGGTGAGCCGGGCATACGGGTGGCGGGGCGCGCGGGCCTCCGGGGGCAGCGACGGCTGATCGGTGTGCATCGCGCCCACGCTCCGGGTTCGCATCCTCGTCGAGCCGCGTCTGCGGTCCGCCGGTCGTGGATGGTAGGTGCGGCACGCGACCACACCACCTCGGCCGGATCGGCACCCGCCGGATCGGCACCCGCCGGATCGGCACCCGCGGCCACCAGGCCGGGCGCGCGAACGAAGACCACCGGCAATCCGGATACGCTGCTGTATCCGGATACCGTGTCGTATCCCCCGCTGCCGTCAGGTCCCCCGCGTGCCGCGCCGTCCCCCGCCATCGATTCGGCCCAACACCCGCACCGCACTGCGGCGCACGGGCCCGTCTCGCCGTGCCCCGGCCGCACTCGCCGCCCTGCTGGCACTCGGACTGCTCGCCGGCCCGCCGCTGGCCGCGGACGCCGACTGCGAGCTCCCCGAGGACGTCGCCGCAGCCACGACGCTGCGCGTCGTACTCGACGACGACGGAGAGGTACGCGAGGTCGCCCGCACCACCAGCGCCGAGGGAGTGCACTGCGTGACCACCGCCGTCGACGAGGATCCCGGGGTGGCCGTGTCCATCCTGCACCTCGCCAGCGACGGCCGCACCCTCGAGGCCGCCGAGGTGGCGCGGGAGACCGAGCCGGTCACCACGCGGGTCGGCGTGCGTGACCGCACCGCCGCCACCCGCCACCTCGACGTCGTCGGCCCCCGAGGCCGTGACCAGACCGACGTCCGTCTCGGCGTGCCGATGCTGGTACGCATCGAGCTGCGCTACCCCGAGGCCTGGTCGGTGCAGGCCCCGGCCGGTCCGGGTACCGCCACCCGGGCCGACGAGGATGGGGCGAGCGTGAGCCGCGCCGGACTGCTGTTCGCGCCGTTGACCGACGCCGAGCTGCGATTGGAAGTCACCGCCAGTCCCGGCCGTGGCATCCCCGGCGTCGAGGTCGAAGCCACGCCGGTGGGCTCGGACCCCGGGCTGTCGCTCGGCCTGGACCTGCTGGACCGTGACACCGACGCGGTGCTGGCCGCACTGACCGCGCTCATCGCCGACGGCACGCGCGAGCTCGCGGACGGGACGCAGGAGCTCGCGGAGGGCACGCGTGAGCTCGCGGACGGCACGCAGGAGCTCGCGGAGGGCACCGGCGAACTGGCCGACGGCACCGGAGAGCTGGCCCAGGGCACCCGTGAGCTGGCGCAGGGCGCCGGCGCACTGGCCGAGGGCACCGGGCAGCTCGCCGAGGGCAGCACCGGCGTGGCGCAGGGTGCCCGAGAGCTCGCCGGGGGGACCGCCGCG
>SKJO01000115.1 GCA_007121975.1 Nitriliruptoraceae bacterium
AGTGGGGTCGCGCGGACGTCACGTTGGCCCAGCGCGCTCTGCGCGGTGGCGGGGACGTCCAGCTCCTGCGGGATCGCGCTCGTCGCCGCCGGCAGCTCGTAGGGGACCTCCCGGTTGAACCCGAACCGCTCGACCTGCCGGATCAGGTCGCGGTCGCCCAGCTCCACCCCGAGCCGCGCGAAGGTGGTGTTGCACGACACCCGCATCGCGTCGGCGAGCGTGATCTCGTCGCCGCCGGCACAGCGGCCGCCGGAGAAGTTGCGGATGTCGGCGGTGGTCTGAGGCACGTCGTACACGGTCTCGTCGGGGAACAGCGAGTCCGGCGCGAACCCGCGCTCGAGGGCCGCCGCCGCGACGATCAGCTTGAAGGTCGAGCCCGGGGCGTACAGCTCGCCGGTGGCCCGGTCGACCAGTGGCTGGTCCTCACGGTCGCGTAGTTCGTCCCACGCGTCGCGGATCACCGTGCGATCGTGGCTCGAGAGGGGGTTCGGATCGAAGGTCGGGTTCGCGTAGCTGGCGAGCACCGCACCGGACCGTGGATCGAGCACGACGACCGCGCCTTCCCGGCCGTCCAGCGCCCGCTCGGCGGCCGCCTGGATCTCCCCGTCGACCGTCAGCAGCACGGCGTTGCCCGGACGGTTGCGCCCGCCGAGGAGCTCGCCGAGGTTCTGGGCGACGACCTCGGTGGGCCGACCGGTCAGGTCCTCGTTGACGGCGCGTTCCAGTCCGGAGCGCTGCAGCACGACGGAGTAGTAGCCGGTCAGGTGCGCGTAGCGCGGGCCCTCCGGGTAGGTGCGCAGGAACCGCAGTTCGCCGTCGGTCGGCACGGAACTGGCGATCGCCTCCTCGCCGACGACGATCGGTCCCCGCGGGATGTCGTACTCCCGGATGATCAGCCGGCGGTTGGCCGGATGGTTGGCCAGGTCCTCGGCCTGCAGCAGCGTGATGACGTTCAGGTTCAGGAAGAGCACCCCGAACATGACGATCAGCACCGCGCCGACCCGGCCGATCGAACGGTTCATGCGCCACCCCCGGACGGGTTGGCGGCGGCGGGTGGACGTGCTGCCTCGCCGCGGAGGTCGCGGCCGCGCGCGGCTCCGCGTGATTCGTCGCTGATGCGCAGCAGTGCGCCGACGATCAGGTAGTTGGCCAGCAGCGACGACCCCCCGAAGGAGATGAACGGCAGGGTGATCCCGGTCAGCGGCATCAGGCGGGTCAGCCCCCCGACGATCACGAAGGTCTGGAACGCGAAGGTGACGGTCAGGCCCAAGGCGAGCAGCGTGCTGAACGCGTCGCGGGCGGTCTGTGCGATCCGCAGCCCCCGGGCGACCAGCAGCAGGTAGGTGACCAGCACGGCGGTGGCGCCGAGCAGCCCGAGCTCCTCACCGATCACCACGAAGATCGCGTCGGTCGCGGAGAAGGGCACGTCCTGCGGGCGGCCGAAACCGAGCCCGGTGCCCGTCAAGCCGCCCGTGCCGAGCGCGAACAGGCTCTGCGCCAACTGGTAGGCGGTGTCCTGCACGTCGGACCACGGGTCCAACCAGATGTGGACCCGCACCCGGACGTGCCCGAAGAGCCGGTAGGCCAGGACGCAGGCGATGCCGAACAGCACCAGGCCGAAGGCGGGGTAGGCCAGCCGTCCCGTCGCGACGTAGAGCATCGCGACGAAGGTCCCGAAGAACAGCAGCGCCGAGCCGAGGTCGCGCAGGGACGCCATGATGGCCATGGCGCCCACCGCCGCGATGAACAGCGGCGCGAGGTGACGGGGCGCCGGGAGGAGCAGCGGTCCGATCCGCTGGGTCGCGACCGACAGCACGTCGCGGTTGCGCGCGAGGTAGGCGGCGAGGAAGATCACCCCGGTCAGCTTGGCGAGCTCACCCGGCTGGAAGCGCATGCCGAACAGCTCGATCCACAGCTGGGCGCCGTTGATCACCCCGGCGGTCAGTCCGGGCACGATCGGCAGGAGCAGCAGCACGATCGTGGCGAGCCCGAAGGTGTACTGGTAGCGGGCGAAGGGCTGCACGCTGCGGATGAACAGCAGTCCGGCGCACATCAACCCGACGGTCAGCGCCGTCCAGACGGTCTGGGTCGCGGCCAGATCGGTCCCCGCCGCCAGGTCGACACGGCGGACGAACACCAGCCCGAAGCCGTTGAGCAGGAACGCCAGTGGCAGGATCGCCGGGTCGGCATCGGGCGCGGTGTAGCGCACGGTGAGGTGGGCGACGATCGCCACGACCGCGAGCGCCACCCCGGTGACGATCGCGGCAGGTGGTAGGTCGGGGGATTCGGACCAGCCGAGCAGCATCCCGGCGAAGGCGGTGAGCAGGACGGCGCCGGCCAGCAGTTGCGCTTCGACCCGGCGAGGGTTGGCCAGGGCCGCGGGCTGCGCCGTCGACGGTGGGGCGGAGCGTCCTCCGTGGCGACCGCCGGCGTCGCTACTCACGGCGTCCCGGTGTCCGCGCCGTCCTCGTCGGTGGCGTCGTCCTCGGCCACCTCGCCGTCATCGACCGCCTCGTCACGCAAGGGGATGCCTCGCACGCGTCGTCGGGCGTCGTTGATGTCGGCGGCGTTCAGCCCCTCTTCGAGGGTGAGGTGGTAGTAGGAGGGGATGTCGTCGAGGGTCAGCTCGGTGCGCTCGGCGACGCGGTAGAGGGTGAGGGGGCCGAGCTCAGCGTCGATGCCCTGGTAGATGACGACCTCGCGGTCCTCGAGCCCGACGAAGTAGCTCTGGTTGAGCAGGAAGCGACCGCCGCCGTACAGCACCCCGATGATGACGGCGATGCCCACCAGGATCGCGAGGCTCTTGAACACGAGGCCGCTGAAGCTCGCAACGTCGTCGCTGTCGCCGTCGCCGCTCGCGAGCTGGAGGCGGTTGCTGCCGAAGGCGCCGTAGGTGCCCAGCCGGCCGGCCCAGTCGTCGTCCTCGTCGCCCTTGAAGGTGCGGATCGCGACGGTCTTGGGACCCTCGGAGACGTCGACGTCGGGATCCTCGAACCGCAGGACGACGGCGGTGATGTTGTCCGGACCGCCGGCGGCGTTGGCCTGATCGACCAGTGCCGTCAGGGCCTGGTCGATGTCGTCGGTCTCCAGCAGGGTGCGGGCGATGTCCTCGTCGGACACGACGCCGGTCAACCCGTCGGAGCACAGCAGGATCTGATCGTCAGGGTGCAGTTCCAGGGTCATCGCATCGACGTCGATGTCGGGCGACACCCCGATCGCACGGGTGATGATCGAACGCTGCGGATGGGTGGCGGCTTCCTCGTGGGTGAGCTGGCCCTCATCGATGAGGTGCTGCACGAGGGTGTGGTCGTCGGTGAGCTGGCTGAGGTCACCGCCGCGCAGCAGGTAGGCGCGTGAGTCCCCGACGTGGGCGACGTGCAGCCGCCGGCCCTCGACCAACGCCGCGGTCAGGGTGGTTCCCATGCCGCGGTAGGAGGGTTCGTTCTCGGCCATCTCCGAGACGGCCTCGTTGGCGGCGACGACGGCGTCGCGCAGGGCGGTGAGCGCGGTGTTGGGATCCGGGAAGATGCGGCCGTCGAGGTTGCGCAGGGGTTCGAGCGCGGTGGCGGAGGCGACCTCGCCGGCGAGGTGGCCGCCCATCCCGTCGGCGACGGCGACGACGCTATCGGCCACGAGGTAGGCGTCCTCGTTGCCCTGGCGGACCTGGCCGACGTCGGAGGTGCCGGCGGCGACGAAGCGCCTCATCGTCGCACCTCGATGCGGGTCTTGCCCAGACGGAGCTGATCGCCGGCGGTCAGTGGGGTGGGTCGGGCCACCTTGGCGCCGTTGAGGAAGGTGCCGTTGGTGGAGCCGAGGTCGCGGACCACCCACCCGTCGCCGTTGAGCTGGAGCCGGGCGTGTTCGTCAGAGAC
>SKJO01000043.1 GCA_007121975.1 Nitriliruptoraceae bacterium
CCGCGCTCGCGCTCACCATGGTCGTGCTGCCCGCGGGCTCGACCGCGACCGCCGCCCCGGACGCCAGCGCCGCTCCGGCGCCGGAGTCGCTGGCCTGCCCGCCCGCACTGACCGGCGATCCGGAGTTCACGGACCTCACCGGGGGAGTGCACGACGAGGCCATCGCCTGCCTGTCCGGCTGGGGGCTGCTCGAGGGCCGTACGCCGGACCGCTTCGACCCCGTCGGCACGCTCGAGCGTGGCGCGGCCGCCCGCCTGCTGCACCGGCTGCTCACCCTCGCCGACGCTCTCGGCGACGACGACGCCGCAGCGACGGATGCCGGTGCCTTCCCCGACCTCGTCGACCACGAGCTGCGACCGATCGTGGAGTCGCTGGCCGCGCTCGGCGTGGTCACCGGCTTCGAGGACGGCAGCTTCGGCGCGTCGCTGCCGGTGACCCGGGCACAGTTCGCCTCGCTGGTCGCGCGCGCGCTGGAGCAGGTGCTCGGCCTCGAGCTGCCGGCCGCACCCGGGCGGTTCGCCGACGTCGAGGGGCCACCCCACGCCGGGGCGATCGAAGGGCTGGCCGAGCTCGACGTGCTGCGGGGCACCACCGACGGGTTGTTCGTCCCGGGCGCCGGTCAGACCCGGGAGCAGACCGCCAGCATCCTGGTCCGGCTGCTCGGCGTGCTGGTGGCCGAGCAGATGATCGCCGCTCCGGAGGAGGCACCGGACCCGGAGGCGCCCCCGGTCGCCGACACCCCGCCGCTGGCGACCACGCCCGACTGCGACGCCCCCGATGCCGAGGTCGATGCCTGCGTGCGGCTCAACGAGCTGCAGGTGCTCGGCACCCACAACAGCTACAAGCTGCTGCCCCCGAGCTTCGTGCTCGGGCTGATCTCGGCGGTCGACCCGGCCCAGGGCGAGGCGCTGGCCTACGAGCACCGGCCGATCCCCGAGCAGCTCGAACAGCTCGGCATCCGGCAGCTCGAGCTCGACGTGTTCGCCGATCCCGACGGGGGACGCTACGCCAACCCGCTCGGCGGGCTGCTCACCCTCAACGTGCCCGACGGGGGCCTGCCCGACCTGCTCGACCCCGGCTTCAAGGTCCTGCACGTGCAGGACATCGACTACGAGACCACCTGCCCGACGCTGGTTTCCTGCCTCGAGCAGGTGCGCGACTTCTCGGTGGCCAACCCCGACCACGTGCCGATCGCGGTGCTCATCGAGACCAAGACCGACCCGGTGCCCGTCGACGTCGCCGAGCTGCCCTTCGAGCTGCCCCAGGACTTCACCGTCCCGCTGCCGATCACCGCCGAGCTGCTCGACGAGCTCGACGCCGAGATCCGCTCGGTGTTCGACGCCGAGCAGCTGATCGTGCCCGACGACGTGCGCGGCACCCACGACACCCTCGAGCAGGCGGTGCTCGCCGGCGGCTGGCCGACCCTGGGTGAGGCACGCGGGCGGGTGCTGTTCCTGCTCGACCAGCCCTCGGACCGTGAGATCTACCGCCAGGGCCGCCCCAACCTCGAAGGCCGGGTGATGTTCACCCCGTCACGACCCGGCGAGCCCGATGCCGCCTTCGTCAAGGTCAACGAGCCGATCGGCAACGTCGAGGAGATCCGCGCCCTGATCGACGCCGGTTACGTGGTGCGCACCCGCGCCGACATCCCCACCGGCGATGCGCGCACCAACGACACCACCCGCCGCGAGGCCGCGCTGTCCAGCGGCGCGCAGTGGGTGAGCACCGACTACCCCGAGCCGAGCACCGTGTTCGACAGCGAGTACCGCGTCGAGCTACCCGGCGGGGGACCGGCGCGCTGCAACCCCGTCAACGCGCCACCGGCCTGCCGCGACGCCGGCCTGGAGTAGGCATCGTCCCGCCACCCCCTTCGCGCCTGGTGAGCAGCACGTGCCGCCAGGACGAGGACGCCCGTCAACCACCGCGGATCATCGCGACGAGCAGCCGCGCGAGCTGCCGCCAGCGGGGATCAGCGGCCAGCACGGCCATCTGTCGCCCGGCGTCGGGGCCGAGAGCGTGGGCGGCCGAGTACAGAGGGTGCGGGGCGAACTGGGGTTCGCGGTAGCGCCAGGCCCGGGGGGCCTGGTGGAAGCTGTTGCGGATGACGGTCTTCTCCGGGCGGTCGAACATGAGGCTGTTGTGCACGAACCCGCGGCCGCTCTGCACGTCGTTGAGGGGCTGGCCCGGCGCACCGCCCCAGGGACACGGCGGGAGGAAGGCGGCCCACATGTGCCAGTCGTTGATGCCGACCGCGCCGTAGTGCAGCTGCTCGACGGCTTGGTCGAGTCGATCGGCCAGCTGCCGCTCGGTGCTCGGGTGGACCAGCAGGGTCGCCGCCAGGGTGCCGAACAGCCGGTCGTTGGCGAACGCGACGGCCTCGTGCAGGTAGGCCTGCAGGCTCGGGGCGGTCAGGCTGATCTGGGCCAGCATCGGGCCGAACGCCTCGGTGGTGAGGACCGGGTCGTCCTGCACGTCGGGATCCAGGCCCCACAGCAGGGTGCGCGCCACGTTGCCGCCGTCGACCTCGATCGCCTCGGGGTGGGCGTCCACCCACGTGCGTTGGCGCTCCGCGGCCCCCGGGTAGTAGGCGCGCTGCGCGGGGACCGAGCGCATGATCCGTTCGATCTCCCGGAGCAGTGCCCTGCCCGCGGGCCAGTCCGCCGGCAGGATGAGGACCTGGGGGGACATACAGTTGTGGCCGCTGTTGTTGAGCTTCATCCCGACGATCTTGTCGGCCTGGGTTGCGACATCCGCTCGACTCCAGGGGCCGGGCAGGATGATGATCGGGCTCACCCCGCCGAGCTCGCTGGTGATGGGCTTGTCGATCCGCGGGCGGTTGGCCGCCTTGCGGGCAGCGCCCTGCTCTCCGGTGCCGAACACGATCGCATCGTGGGTGGCGATCCCGCCGGTGAGATGGAGCTCGTCGATGTCGGGATGGTCGACCAGGTAGGCCCCGGCGTCGGCGCCGCCGGAGACGATCCGGACGTACCCGTCCGCGATCCAGGGCGCCAGGATCTCGGTGATGACGGGGGTCAGGTAGTCGACCACCGGATTCGTCTTCAGGACGACGACCTGCTGCTCCGAGTACAGCTTGTGGAGCAGGTCCCACAGCCCCAGGGCCGCCACGTTGCCCGCGCCGAGCACCAGCGCGACCTTCCCGTCCGCGTCGGTCCGCCGGTACGCCCGGGCCATCGTGTCTGGCAGCGTCGCCTCGGTCACGCCCGGCTGCATCCAGACCTCGGCCGTCAGCGGGCCGGTCAGCGCGCGGTGCAGTCGCGTGTCGGGGTACACCCGCGCCACGACGCGACCATCCGGGCGGGTGGAGACCTCCGGGATCGTGATCGGACGGCCCTGCTCCAACTGCTCCAGCGTCGCCTCGAGTCCAGCAAGTGCCCACAGGAAGTAGTTGGGCCCGATCGTCCACTCAGCGCCCGCCCACGGCGACGCCGGATCGATGCCCTTGGCACCCAGCGACAGCTCGACCCAGCGCTCCATCACCTGAAGCGTCTGCCGCCGGGCAGCGACGAGGTACTGCCGCTTGTGCTCCACCGGCAGCCGTGCCCACCGGTTCGCGCTCGCGGCAAGGTCCGCGACCGCACGATCGAGCCCGTCCACGTACGCCGGGACGTGCACTGCGGGCGCCATCATCGCCCCCGATGTCCACCTGCCTTCAGCGTGAACCGATCGCTTTCACGCGGATAGGGTCAAACGACCCGGAGCCGGTCAGGGGCACCTCGGTTTCCCCGGGCTGCTCGAGACGGGCGAGCGAACATTGCCGCACCGCCTCGACCCTGGCCACCACTTCCGCCTGCACCAGAGCACCACTCCGGACCCCGGACCCACGGTTTGGTGACCTTCGCCCGGCGCATCG
>SKJO01000415.1 GCA_007121975.1 Nitriliruptoraceae bacterium
ATGGGCAGGGGCAGCCGCAGGCTCCGCTCGCTGCGTACTCCGTCCCGCAGGCCTCACGTGGGCCGCGAGCCGGGACAGTCGGCGTTCGACCGTGTCCGTCGCGCAGGATGTCTGGATCGAGGCGTGATCCGCAGGGGCGCACACGGGGCATCCAGGGGTCCGGTGACGTTCGAACGCAGGTGTCCGAGCAGGAGGGGATGGTGGGCCCGGAAGCGGGTGGTCCGTCGGTTGAGCGCGACGTCGCGCTCGTGGCCGACCGGCCCCGACCCCGCGCCCACCACCCGCGCGCCGAGGCTCGTGCCATGGTCGGTGGGCGCTACACGGCGCGGGTGCTCGAGCCCTCCCCGCCGGCCATCGCCGCCCCGCCCTTCTTCGCCGATGACCCCTGTGCTCGGGCCTGCGACGACGAGCGGTTGGTCGTCTCCCCGGTCGGCACCGGTGACCTCAGCTACGCGCAACTCGTCGCCGAACGCGAGGATCCGAGCTTCACGGCGTTCTGCCGGCGGCACTGGTTGGCCGCCCACCCGCGGCTCGGACCCCGTCCGCCCACCTGGGAGCGCACCGTGGTCGAGTACGGCGCTCTGGCCACCGACGTGCTGGCACCTTGGCGAGCCCGGGCGGTGGGCGTGCCCGGCGCGCGGGGGCTTCGCATCACCGAGGGAGGGCTCGGAACGCCGTTCGTGCCTGGTGAACGACAGCTGCGCCTGGACACCGGCGTGCTGGTGCTCCAGCGGGCGGGAGAGGCCGATGGCTTCGTGCCCGACATGGTGGCCGAAGCCGCCGAGGTGGTGGGGCTCGACGCGCCCGCCCTCGGGGCGTCGCCGGCTGCGCGTCACGAGCGCCTCGTGCTCGACCCGGCCGGCTGTCGGGCGCTGGCTGACTGGCTGTGGTTCGCCACCCTGGTGCTCGAGACGCTGCGCGCCCGGACCGGTGGCCGGTGGCCGGTGATCATCGATCCAGACCACCTCGACGTCGTCGCCAGGATCGGCGCCGACCAGATCCGGGCGATCAGCGATCCTCCCGGCTTCGTCGGGGTCGATGGTCGCCGGGTGCTGGACCACGAGGAGCTCGAGGGCCGGGACGATCACGTGGACGCGGCGCTCGACGTGCTGCTGGTGGCCCTCGCAGGGTCGGGCTGACCGACCGGGCGTCGGAGGGCGCGAGCGCGCAGGTCCCCACCGTGCCGGTTGCCAGCGCGGCGATGAGGTCGATGAGTCGCGGGTTGGCACGGCCGAGGACCTGACGGTTGATCGCCGAGACCAGCCCGCTCGGAGTCCAGGACGAGCGCGGTCGGCGCGGGGCAGGCACGGTGTCGTTGGCCGGCGGTGCGCTGCGCTGCGCCACCGGGGGATGCCCGGTGAGCTCTCCACGGGAGGTGGTCGAGAACCCTCGCCTGCGCGAGTTGTCGACCGGTGCGCGTGCCGATCGTCTCGGGAACTCGCGTCGTCGAGCGTTTCCGGCCCTCGAGGGCCGGTCGACGGCGGTCAGGCGGCGATGATCCGCTCGAGGTGTTGCCGCCAGGCCAGATCGATGCCCTGCTGCCGTTCGTCGGCCGCTGCCTCGAGGCGATCGACGACTGCGGCGGTGCGTTCGGCTGCGTCGTCGGCGAGGATCGCGAAGCGCTCGGCGGTCCACTCCACGAGTTCGCCCAGCCCCCGATCGATCTCGCCGACCAGTTGAGGTCCCACCGTCGTCAGGCACTGCTCGCCCGCGTCGGAGAGCCGTGCGACGATGCGCGCCTTGGTGCCCCGGCCCGTCTCGTGCGCCGCGTGGGCGAAGGCGTCGCTCATCGCCGCGGCCAGGACCTGCTCGAGCACGCCGAGGAGTTCGCGACGGGAGGCGTCGATCCTCGCCTCGATCTGCTGGGCCATGGCTTCCACGCCGTGCTTGACGACCCCGATCGCCTCCTGGTGCAGCGCGGCGACGGCCGCGGCGACCTCCTCGTCGTCGCGGATGACCTGCGGGACCGCCGCCAGTACGCGCTGGAGGTAGCCATCGAGCGCCTGCTCGACCGCCGTGCGCTGGGCGGTGATGTCGTCGTGCAGCCGCTGCCCGAAGAACTCCGCCCAGGAGACCGCCAAGCTCTCGTGCAGCGGTCGGCCGACGTCCTTGGTCAACTCCACCTTGCGCCCCGACGAGCTGAGGTAGGTCCCACCCGCGTGGCAGGCGGAGCGCAGCGTGCTCCAGTGGTGCTGCTCGATGTCTGCGGTGATGCGCCGTTTGGCACCGCGTGCCGCACGCTTCGAACCGGCCAGCAGCTCCTCGATGAACACGGCGCGGGAGGCGAGCAGTTCCTCGCGCAGCTGCTGCTGGATGCGTCGGAGGCTGGCGTTGAGCGTGCGGTTGGCGTCAGTGGCGACGG
This sequence comes from Nitriliruptoraceae bacterium, assembly GCA_007121975.1. GTDB lineage: Bacteria > Actinomycetota > Nitriliruptoria > Nitriliruptorales > Nitriliruptoraceae > SKJO01. The sequence continues at coordinate 2,363 of SKJO01000415.1, forward strand.
AGGCGAGCCGGCCACCCCGGGCCCGAAGCTCGCTCAGCGCTTTTCCCGATCGCGCCGCGGCCAGGGCATCGTCGATCTCCTCCACGACCTCGGTCAGCCGGGTCCGGAGCTGCTCGGCGTACCGGGTGCGGTGCTCCCCTCCCGCGGTCTGCTCGATGTGCGCGACCAGGCCCGGGATCCCGGTGAGGTCCGGTTCGTGCAGCAGCGGAGGGTGGACCGAGCGCATCGCGCGCAGCAGCACGAGCATGTTGTGCGGCGAGACGGTGAAGACCGGGAAGCGCTCGACCGCCGCTCGTAGCGCCGCCGACTCCCGCCGTGAGGCGCGCTCGAGATCCTCCACCAACTCCCGGATCTGGGCGCGTACCGTGTCGACCGTGCGGGCGTTGCGGGCAGCGACGAGGTCGATCACGTCGGTGTCCTCGTCGAATCCGAGATCCTCGCCATCGGTGTCCAGGTCGATCTGGTCGGCATGGGTCCCCACGAACACCAGCGATCCCTCGCGGCCCTCCATCACCAGACGTCGGAACAGATCGCGCTCCTTCAGCGCCTCGGTCACGTCGCGGTTGAGCGCTCGGCGCATGTTGAACACGACCCAGACGTACTGGCTTCGGTCGAGGTAGGACCGGGTGACCGCCTCCCGGGACGCGTTGGGATCGTTCAGCCCGGGCAGGTCCACGAGCAGTCCTCCCTGCGCCAGCGCTTCGAACGGTCCCCGCACCTGCACCAGCTTGACCAGCGGCCACAGGCGTCCGTCGGAGGTGACGTAGTCCTTCAGCGCCTTGCGCAGTTCGTCTCCGGACCTGGCCTCGACCTGCCGGATGCCCGCGTCGAGCGCTTCGGTCACGAACGCCGGCTCCTCGAGGACGTCGGGATCCAGCGAGCGCGAGAACGCGTCGACGGCGTCGCGGTCGAACAGCACGCGCAGTTTGCGATCGACCTCCCCACCGGGGGCCAGCGGTTCGTCGTCTCCGGCCTCGTGGCCGGCGCTCAACTCCTGTACGTAGTGCTCGAGTTCGCGGCGCCAGGCTTCGCGGTCGATGAAGGTCACCTCGGCGTGGTACCGGTCGGGGTCGTGGCCGACCTCGACGGCTGCGGACGTGCAGGCCTTGGTGTTGTTGCTGGCGAGGGCCCGTTCTCCGAGGATCGCGTTGATGAGCGTCGACTTGCCCGAACCGGTCCCGCCCAGCAGCGTGAGCGTGACCGCCGGCGTGGCGGCGGCGGCCGTGAGCACCTCCTGCACCTGCTGGCTCCAGTGCTCGAGTTGGCGGCCGATGCTCGGCCGGTCCTCGGGTCCGGTTGCCCACCCCAGCGAGATCCGGGCCTGACCGATGCCCTCCAGGACCCGGCTCGCATCGCGGTACAGGGTGTGCAGCAGCGGCTCGCCGGTCGCGAGTCGGGAGGTCCCGATCGGTGGCGGGATCGACGGGGTCGGGGGGGCGGGGACGCCTGCGGGGGCCGGCGCGAGCACCGTCGGGGCCGGCGCCGGG
>SKJO01000393.1 GCA_007121975.1 Nitriliruptoraceae bacterium
GGGGCCGGGCGGCGCGCGCGGGCGGGGGCCGGTCGGGTCGGTCGGGTTGAGGGTGCTCGTGGCGGATCGCCGAGGCGCACGGTCGGTGCGCACCGTGGGAGTGCTCGCTGCGTGCAGGAGTGTGCATGCCGGCTGCTAGCGTTGCGGACCGCAGCGCGCGAAAGGTGGCCGTGGAACCGTCTGAGGACCAGGAGGTCGACCACCCGTCGCGCCTGAACGAGCTCGGCATCTACATCCGCCAGCAGCGCGAGTCCGCGCGGCTGTCGCTGCGCAAGCTCGCGACGCTCGCCGGGGTCAGCAACCCCTATCTGTCGCAGATCGAACGGGGGCTGCGCAAGCCGTCGGCCGAGATCCTCCAGGCGATTGCCAAGGCGCTCGAGATCTCCAGTGAGACCCTCTACATCAAGGCGGGCATCCTCGAGGAGCGTGAGCCCGACGAGGACCTGCTCGGCGCCATCTCCCGAGACCCGTATCTGACCGGTCCGCAGCGCCAGGCCCTCCAGGAGATGTACCGTTCGTTCCGTGCGCTGAGCGAGCTGACCGGCGAGCGATCCCCCCGCCGGCGGGGACTGCTCGATCGGATGGGCACGGGCGAGGTCGACGACGAAGCGATCGAGGCCGCCGCCCACCCCGAGGAGGACCCCGGTCCGCGGTGAGGCGCGACCTGCCTGCCGTCTCCTCGGAGGACCACGTGCTCGAGCTGCGCACGCACGACGACGTGCCCGATGGTGACCTGCGCGAGCAGTGGGAGCAGCTCGTCGAGCAGGATCCGCATGCCACGGTGTTCCACGGGCCGCGCTACCTCGCCCGCTACGCCGAGGTGCTCGGTGCCCCGGGTGAGGTTCGGGTGCACACCCTGCACCGCGAGGGGCAGCTCGTGGGTGTCGTGCCGGAGGCGCATGAGCGGGTCGGCACGCCGACCGGTCCGGGTGAGGTGCGCCGCTTCCTCGGCGGTACGGAGGTGACCGACTACCTCGGCCCCATCGGCCGGCCCGAGGACCGGGCCGAGATCGCCGCGACCTACCTCGCCGACCTCGCCGCCGACCGCGACTGGGACGAGGCGCTGCTCGGAGGGCTGGCCGCCGACAGCGGCTGGACCGGGCTGCTGACCGCCGCCGCCGAGCAGGCGGGGCTGAGCGTGATCGAGCAGCAGGTCGAGGACGTCTGCCCGGTGGTCGATCTCGACGGCGGGTACGACGCCTACCTCAGCCGGCTGCCCGGCAAGCTGCGGCAGGAGCTGACCCGCAAGACCCGCAAGCTGGCACGTGACGCCGGGGCTCTCGAACTCGTCGAGGTGCCGCCGGGCGAGGTGGCCGGGCAGCTCGACGCGTTCCTGGATCTCGCGGCCGAATCGACCCCCGACAAGGCGGGCTTCTTCCGCCGCGGGGAGATGCACGAGTGGTTCCGGGCGCTGGCCGAGGAGTTCTCCCCCGACCATGTGCTGCGCCTGCACCGGCTCGAGGTCGGCGGCCTGCTCGCGGCCGCGACCGTGTCGTTGGTGTGGCGCGGGCGCTGGGGGCTGTACAACTCGGCGTTCGATCCGACCCTGGCTGCCCTCTCCCCGGGGATCGTGCTGGTCGGACTGCTCCTCGAGCAGGCGGGTGAGCAGGACTGCACCGAGCTCGACCTGTTGCGCGGCGACGAGTCCTACAAGTACCGCTTCGGCGCGGTGGACCGACCGATCGAACGCTTCACGCTGCAGCGGGGCGGCGCATGACGTCGATCGCCCGGGTCGGGGTGCTGTCGGTGCACACCTCGCCGCTGGACCAGCCCGGGACCGGTGACGGCGGTGGGCTCAACGTCTCGGTGCGCGAGGTGGCGCTGCGGCTGGCGGCGCGCGGCGTCCACGTCGACGTGTTCACCCGCGCGACCGATCCGGACGTCCCGCCGACGGTGACCATGGCCGACGGGGTGCAGGTGCATCACGTTCCGGCTGGTCCGCTCGCGCCGGTGGCAAAGGCCGAGGTCGCCAACGTGCTGTGTGCATTCACCCTCGCGCTGCAGCAGCACCCGGCGGCCGGCACCCATGACCTGCTGCACGCCCACTACTGGCTTTCGGGATGGGTCGGGCGGCGGGTGGCCGAGCGCTTCGACGTCCCGCTGGTGCAGACCTTCCACACGCTGGGAGTGCTCAAGAACGCCACCCTGGCGCCCGGGGACCAGCCCGAGCCGGCCCTGCGGCTGGTGGCCGAGGAACGGGTGGCCCGCCACGCCGACCGGGTGTTGGTGCTCACCTGCGGGGAGGCCCGGCTGCTGCACCGCACCTACGGGCTGTCGGGCGCCCGGCTGACGGTCGTGCCGGCCGGCGTCGACCTCGACCGGTTCACCCCCGGCCCCCGCACCGGAGCCCGCGCCGCATCCACCGCGCCCGAACTGCTGTTCGTCGGTCGGCTGCAGCCGCTCAAAGGCCCGGATGTGGCGGTGCGCACGCTGGCCGAGGTACGCCGCGAGCTGCCCACCGCTCGGCTGCGGATCGTGGGCGGGGCGAGCGGCGCCGCGGCCACCGGCCCAGCCCAGCTGCGCGCGCTCGCCCGGGAGCTGGGGGTGGCCGACGGCCTCGTGCTCGAACCGGCGGTCGACCAGGGCACGCTCGCGCAGTACTACCGCGACGCGGACGTTGTGCTGGTGCCCTCGCGCAGCGAGACCTTTGGCCTGGTCGCGCTCGAAGCCCAGGCCTGCGGCACCCCGGTGGTGGCGGCGGACGTCCCTGGCCTGGAGGCGGTCGTGGGCCGTGGCGGCACGCTCGTGCCGGGTCACGATCCCGCCGACCATGCGGCGGCGGTGCTGCGCTACCTCACCGATGACCACCACGTCGCGGCCGCCCGCAAGGCGGGGCTCGCCGCAGCGGCCCGGGCCTCGTGGGACCGGGCCACCGACCGGCTCCTCGACGTCTACCGGGACGTGGTCGAGCAGCGCGACCGGCGGCGTCGCACCGAGGTGGAGGCGACGCGCGCGACGGCCTGACCGAGCGCCGCACCGGGCCGGACGGGGCGTCAGCCCTGGTGCGGGTAGCGCCAGTTGGTCGGGGCGGCCCAGGTCTCCTTGATCGCGCGGGGCGAGGCCCACCGCAGCAGGTTGAACACCGATCCGGCCTTGTCGTTGGTGCCCGAGCGGCGGGCGCCCCCGAAGGGCTGGCGGCCCACCACCGACCCGGTCGGCTTGTCGTTGACGTAGAGGTTGCCGGCGGCGTGGCGCAGCGCGGTGGTCGCGCGCGCCACCACATCCCGGTCGTCGGCGAAGACCGCGCCGGTCAGCGCGTAGCGGGTGGCCTGGTCGACCTCCGGCAGCATCGCGTCGAAGTCCTCGTCGGGGTAGACGAAGACGGTGAGGATCGGCCCGAACAGCTCCTCGGTCATGGTGTGCGAGCGGGGGTCGTCGGTCACCAGCACGGTCGGGGGCACGAACCAGCCCTCCGAGTCGTCGACGTCCCCGCCGACCAGCACCTCGACGTTGTCGTGGCGGGCCTGGTCGATCGCTGCGGCATGCCGGCGGAAGGCCCGCTCGTCGATGACCGCGCCGAGGTACAGCGACAGGTCCCGGCCGACGTCGCCCATCGTCAGGTCCCGGGCGAGGTCGGCGAGCCGGTCGCGCACCGCCGGCCACAGGCTGGCGGGCAGGTAGGCCCGGGAGGCCGCCGAGCACTTCTGGCCCTGGTACTCGAACGCGCCGCGCCCGAGCGCGACCACCAGGCGGTCGACGTCGGCGCTGCGGTGGGCGAGCACGAAGTCCTTGCCGCCGGACTCGCCGACGATGCGCGGGAAGCTCGAGTAGCGGCCCACGTTGGCGCCGACGCGCACCCACAGCGAGGTCAGCACCGCCTCGGAGCCGGTGAAGTCAA
>SKJO01000134.1 GCA_007121975.1 Nitriliruptoraceae bacterium
TCTGCTCGGCGAGCTCGATCTGCTGCTCGACGAGGTACAGCGTCGAGGAGTGCAGCAGCCGGGCGGCCTGCTCCTGCACGGCCGTGACCACCTCGGGCAGGGCGTGGGCGGTCATGGTGGTCAGGATCCCCCCGAACAGGTCGAGGTACTCGCGTCCCTCGACGTCCCAGACCCGGCGGCCCTCACCACGGTCGAGCGCGATCGGCTCGTCGTAGTACAGCGCCAGCCAGTCGGGCAGCACCGCCCGGTGGCGGGCCAGCAACTGCGCGTGTGTCGTCATGCGTCCAGTCCGATCCCGATCCGATCCAGGGTCCCGAGCCACCAGCCCCGCCGGCCCTGACGGGCGTCGCTGCGGTGCATCGCCCGGCGGGTGGCCTGCACCGCCGCCCAGCGCAGCGGCTCGGGCGGGAAGGGCACCGGCCGCGTGGAGGTGAAGCGCAGCTCGAGCAGCGCGGAGTCCGGCGCGAGCAACCGGTCGGCGAGCACCCGGGCCGCGAAGCGGGTGGCGGCCACCCCCAGACCGGTGTAGCCGAGCGCCCACACCGCGCGGCCGCCGAGCTCCTCGCCGAACGCGACCGAGAACCGGGTGGTGGTGGCCACCGGCCCGCCCCAGGCGCGTTCGAAGGCCACGTCGTGCAGCTGCGGGAAGGTGCGCCGGAAGCCCGCGGCCAGCGCGTCGTAGGTGGCGCGGTGGTGGTCGTGGGCCGGGCCGACCTTCCCGCCGTAGCGGTAGATCACGTCGTAGCCGCCCCACAGGATGCGCTGGTCGCGGGTGAGGCGGTAGTAGTGGAACAGGCTGGCCGCGTCCGCGAAGCCCTGCCGGTTCTCCCAGCCGATGCGGGCGAGCTGGGCATCGGTGAGTGGGGCGGTGAGCAGGACCTGGTCGTACACGGGCACGAACCACCGGCCCAGCCGCGGCAGCAGCCGGTGGCTGTAGGCGTTGGTGGCGATCACCGCCCGGTCGGCCACGACCTGTCCGCCCGGCGTGCGGGCCACGACCCCGGTGCCGTGCTCGGCCAGCTGCGTGACGGGGCTGCCCTCGTGGATCACCACGCCACGCCCGACCGCCAGCTGCGCCAGCGCGTGCACCAGCCGGCCGGGGTCGACCAGCGCGGCCCCGTCGTCGCGGACCAGTGCGCCGAGGTAGGTCGGGGAGTCCAGCTGCGCGCGGACCGCGTCGGCATCGAGCAGCCGCACCTTCTCCCCGGCCCGCTCGTAGGCCTCCAGCCCGTCGGCCAGGTCCTCGAGCTGCCAGGGCTCGGTCGCGGCCGTGACCTCCCCGACCAGCTCGAGGTCGACGTCGAGGTCGTGGGAGCGCACGAAGGCGGTGAGCTCGGCGAGGTTCTCGGCCCCGAGCCGGGCCAGCTCGTCGAACTCCTCGGCGTGGTTGGCCAACCCGTGGTGGACCCCGTGGGTCAGCGAGGCGTCGACGAACCCGCCGTTGCGCCCGGACGCCCCGTGGCCCACGACCGCCGCCTCGAGCACCACGACCTGCAGCGAGGGATCGCGCTCGGTGAGGGTCAGCGCGGTCCACAGCCCGGTGAAGCCGGCGCCGACGATCACGACGTCGGCGCGGGTGTGCCCGGCCAGCGGGGGCCCGACGGGCGCGGTGCCGTCGAGCCAGGCGCTGACCGGGAGCGCCGTCACGCGGGCACGGGGGCGGGCTGAGCGGGCAAGTCGGGGAACACCTCGGCGACCGCGTCGTGCACGATCACCCCGGCATCGACGTTGCGGGCACCGACCAGCGCGGGGTGCTCGTGGGGGGTGCCGGCCCGTCCGGCGACGACATCCGCGGCGAGCAGCGCGAGCTTGGGGGCCACCGCCGCCGACAGCGCCGCCGAGGCGGTCCGCGGGAACTGCCCCGGCACGTTGGTGACGCAGTAGTGCACCACGCCGTGCTCGAGGTAGGTGGGGTCGGACAGCGAGGTCGGCCGGGCGGTGGCGACACAGCCGCCCTGGTCGATGGCGAGGTCCACGACCACCGAGCCGGGGCGCATCGAGGCCACCTGCTCCTCGGACACCACCACCGGGGCGCGCGCGCCGGGGACCAGCGCCGCGCCGATGACCAGGTCGGCGTCGCGCACGTGGCCGCCGATCAGTGCCGCCTCGCTGCTCTGGGTGGCGTCGACGGTGCCGTCGAGGTGGTGCTCGTAGAGCCGGTGCAGGTCGACGTCCACCCCGGTCACGTGCGCGCCGAGCCCCCGCAGCCCGCGGGCGGCCATCGTGCCCGCCACGCCCAGCCCGATGACGACCACCTTGGCGGGCGGCACCCCGGCCGCGCCGCCCATCAGCGTGCCCGATCCGCCGGCGGCGGTGGACAGCTGGGCGGCGCCGACGATGGCGGCGGCCCGCCCGGCGATCTCCGACATCGGGGCCAGCAGCGGCAGGCCGTTGCGGTCGGTCAGCGTCTCGAAGGCGTAGGCACGGATACCCGAGGCGGCCAGCGCGGCGGTCAGCTCCGGCTCGGCCGCCAGGTGCAGGTAGGCGAACAGGGTCAGCCCCGGGCGGAAGAAGCCGTACTCCGCGGGTTGGGGTTCCTTGACCTTCACGACCAGGTCGGCGGCCCAGACCTGCTCGGCGTCGGCGAGCAGCTGCGCGCCGGCGGCCGCGAACTCGGCGTCGGCGAACCCGGCACCGAGCCCGGCGCCGGCCTGCACAAGCACCTGGTGCCCGGCGGTGCTCATCGCGTGCACCGCCGCGGGGGTCAGGGCGACCCGACGCTCGCGGTCCTTGGTCTCGCAGGGCACGCCGATGCGCAGACCCGAGGCGCTCGCGGTGCCCGCGGCGCTCATCGCTGCATCTCCACCGTCGCCTCGCCCAGCACCTGATCGAGGATCGCGACGATCTGACCGAGCTCCTCGCGGGTGGCGACCAGCGGCGGGGAGAGCTGGATGACCGGCTCGTCGCGGTCGTCGGCCCGGCAGATCAGGCCGAGCTCGAGCAGGCGGGTGGACAAAAAGCCGCGCAGCAGCCGCTCGGTCTCGTCGTCGTCGAAGCCGATCTTGTGCTCCCGGTCCTTGACCAGCTCCAGCGCCCAGAAGTAGCCGGTGCCGCGCACGTCGCCGACGATGTCGTGCTTGGCGTGCAGGCCCCACAGCTGCTCGCCGAACCACGGGCCGTTGGCATTCACGTTGTCGAGCACCCCGTCCTTCTCGAACACCTCGATGTTGGCCAGTGCCACCGCGGCGGCCACCGGGTGCCCGCCCCAGGTCGAACCGTGCAGGTACATCGAGGTGCGGTCCTGGCCGAGCAGCTCGGCGATGTGGTGGCGGAAGCCCAGGCCCCCCAGCGGCTGGTAGGCGGCGGTGACGCCCTTGGCGAAGGTGATGATGTCGGGCAGGTAGCCGTAGCGCTCCGCGCCGGTCCAGGTCCCGAGCCGGCCGAAGGCACAGATGACCTCGTCGGAGACCATCAGGATCCCGTGCTCGTCGCAGATGCGGCGCACCTCCTCGAGGTAGCCCTCGGGCGGGGTGAAGCACCCGCCGGCGTTCTGCACGGGCTCGACGAACACCGCGGCGATGGTCTCGGGACCCTCGGCCATGACGACCTGCTCGATGGAGCGGGCGCAGGCCAGGTCGCACGGCGGGCAGGCGCGCGACGCCGAGCAGCGGTACTCGTTGGTGTTGGGCACGTGGAAGTGGCCGGGGCGCAGCGGCTCGAACATCTGGCGCAGGCCCGCCAGCCCGGTCATGCCCAGCGCCCCGAAGGTGGTGCCGTGGTAGGCGTAGTTGCGCGAGATGAACTTGAAGCGGTGCTCGCCGCGCAGCTGGTGGTACTGCATCGCGAGCTTCATCGCCGACTCCACCGCCTCCGAGCCGGAGTTGACGAAGA
>SKJO01000465.1 GCA_007121975.1 Nitriliruptoraceae bacterium
CGCCGTGTGGTCGCTGCCGATCGCCACGCCGTGTCCGAAGTGCGGAGCGCCGCTGCGCCCGCCGCCGCGCAACCGCAAGCTGCCCACCGCCGTGTGCACCCACCCCGAGGTCAACCACGTCTTCGACCTCGAGGACTTCGAGGTGCCCTCGGTCGGGGTGTGGACCGTGATCGAGGGCGTCGAGCGCTACGACCCGGAGCTCGGGGGTGAGCCGCTGGCCACCGAGGAGCTCGCCCCGCCCGTGGCCCTGACCTCCGCCGGCGAACAGGCCCCCCCGCCGAAGAAGAAGACCACCGGCCGCAAGAAGACCGCGAAGAAGACCGCGGCCAAGAAGACGGCCGCCAAGAAGACCGCCGCCAAGAAGACGGCCGGCCGCAAGAAGACGGCCGCTCGAAAGAGCACGGCCGCCAACAAGGCGACCGGTCGACGCCGCTCGGAGTGAGCTGCCCCCGGTAGGGTTGTCCACGATGGAACCACCGGCAGCGGGGACGAGCGGACCCACGACGGCGCAGCCCTCCGGGGTCTCCCCGCGGGCCTACCTCGACCTGCTGCGCATCGGCAGCTTCCGCAACCTCATGCTGGCCACGCTCGGTTCCACGCTGGGCGACTGGATCGGGTTCCTCGCGATCCTGGCGCTGACCGAGTCGATCCTCGGCCAGACCCGTGCCGCCGCCTTCGCGGTGTCCGCGGTGATGGCCGCGCGGGTGCTGCCCAGCATGCTGCTCGGACCCATCGCCGGGGTGTTCGTCGACCGCTGGAACCGCAAGCGGCTGATGATCGCCTGCGACATCGGCCGGGCGGTGGTGATGGCGCTGATCCCGTTCAGCGACGAGATCCTGACCCTGCTGCTCGCGACCCTGGTCATCGAGGTGCTGTCGTCGCTGTTCGCCCCCGCGAAGGACTCGGTGCTGCCCACGCTGGTGCAACCTCGGCAGCTCGTGCTCGCGAACCAGCTCAACCTGATGGTGACCTACGGCACCCTGCCGTTGGGTGGCATCGTGTTCGCCGGCCTGCTGGCCGTGGCCGGACCCGCCTCGGGGCTGGTGCCCTTCCTCACCGAGCGCCCGGTGGCGCTGCCGATCTGGTTCAACGCCGCCTCGTTCCTGATCTCGGCGGCGTTGCTGTCGCAGCTGACCCTGTCCGATGCCGACCGGAAGCGCGCGCGGGGTCATGACCTGCAGCCGGGCGCCTGGCAGCAGCTGCGCGAGGGTTTCGCCTTCGTCGGTGGGCACCCCATCATCCGGGCGCTGATCCTCGGCGTCATGCTCGCGTTCGGCTCCGCCGGGGTGGTGATCTCCACCGGCCAGTTCTACGCCAGCGTGCTCAACGCCGGGTCGCAGGGCTTCGGGATCCTGGTCGGCGTGGTCGGCGTCGGGCTGCTCATCGGGCTGATGGCGGCCGCCCCGCTGTCCTCGCGGATGGCTCCTGAGCGGCTGTTCGCTCCCGGGATCGCGATCGCAGGCGCGGGGTTGATCGCCACGGCCCTGATGCCGTCGCTGGCCTGGGCGGTGCCCTCGGCACTGCTGATGGGAGCGGGTGCCGGGGTCAGCTTCATCGTCGGCTACACGATCCTGCAGTCGCGCGCCGATGACCGCATCCGAGGACGGACCTTCGGGGCGTTCAACTCCGGGGTGCGGGTGGCGATCTTCGGGTCGACGACCGCCGCACCGTTCCTGATCGGCGTCATCGGCCGTGAGCGTCGGGTGCTCGAACAGACGGTGGACGGCCCCCCGGCGCTCGTCTATCCCTACGCCATCGGCGGGGTTCGTCTCACCCTGGTGCTCGCCGGGGTGCTCGCCCTGATCGGCGCGGGCTTCACCGGCCGGGCCCTGACCCGGGCGCTGGCCCGCGAGCAGGTCCTGCAGTTGGGTATCGCCGAGGTCGATGTCCCGCACCGGGGGCTGTTCGTGGTCTTCGAGGGCGGCGACGGCTCCGGCAAGTCGACCCAGATCCGGCTGCTGCGTGCCGCCGTGCAGCGAGTGGGCTACGAGGCCGTGGTGACCCGTGAACCCGGCGGCACCCCGATCGGGGAGGCCGTGCGCGAGGTCCTGCTCGCCCCCGACCACGACGCGATGGGCGGCCGCACGGAAGCGTTGCTGTACGCCGCTGCCCGGGCCCAGCACGTCGAGGAGGTCATCGTCCCGGCCCTTGTCCGGGGCCAGGTGGTGCTCAGCGACCGCTTCGTGGACTCCTCGATCGTCTACCAGGGTGCCGGCCGGGGGCTCGGCGAGGAGCAGGTCGCCGAGCTCAACCGCTGGGCCACCGACGGCCTCGTGCCCGACCTGGTGGTGCTGCTCGACGTCGACGCCGACGAGGGCCTGCGCCGGGTCGGTGAGCAGCGCGACCGCCTGGAGTCCGCCGGGTCCGAGTTCCACCGCACCGTGGCCGAGGCCTACCGCCGCCGTGCCGCCGACGACCCCGAGCGCTACCTCGTGCTCGATGCCACCCGGCCCGTGGAGGAGTTGCACGCCGCGGTGCGCGACGCCGTGCTCGCGCGGCTCCGCGACGTCGACGCCGAGTTCGCTGCCGACGCCGAGTTCGCTGCCGACGACGACGAGGTGATCGTCCCCGACCCGGTGCAGGTCTCGAACCCGGATGCCGCCTCCTCATCCGTGCCACCGGCCCCGCCGGCCCCACCGAGGAGCGACCCGTGAGCCGCTTCGGCGACGTGCGCGGCCAACCCGCGGCCGTCGAGGTGCTGCGTTCCGCGGTCGCCGCTGACGAGGTCGCCCACGCCTGGCTGGTGGTCGGCCCGCCTGGGGTGGGCCAGGTCGAGCTGGCCCGGGCGCTGACCGCCGCGCTCAACTGCCCCGATGCCGCGCAGGGTGAGGGCTGCGGCGTCTGCCCGACCTGCGAGCGCATCGCCCGGGGCCGGCATCCGGCCTGCGCCGACCTCGAGCCCGAAGGCGCCAACCACCTGGTCGACGCGGTCCGGGAGCGCTGGATCCCCCAGGCCACCCGGGGGCTGGCCGAGGGCCGCCGCCGGGTGCTGCGGGTGGTGGCCGCCGACCGCATGAACGAGTCCGCGCAGAATGCCTTCCTCAAGGTGCTGGAGGAGCCCCCGCCCTCGACCCTGTGGCTGCTCGAGGCCGACGACGCCGCCGCGCTGCTCGACACGGTCGTGTCGCGCTGCCGGCGGGTGGACGTGCTGCCCTGGGATCAGGCGTCGATGCGGGCGGAGGCGCGCGACCTCGGCGTCGAGGACCCCGACCACATCGAGGTGGTGGCCCGCGCGGCGCTCGGCTCCCCGCAGCGCCTGCGGGCCCTGATCGCCCCGGACGTCGAGGCGGCACGTCGCACCCACCTGGCGCTGCTCGACCGGCTCGCGGAAGGCGGACCGGGCCTGGCGCTGCCCGTCGCCAAGGAGCTCACGACCTGGGCGAAGTCACGGGTCGCGCCGGTGGCCGAGGACAACGCCGCCGAGCTCACCCGCCTCGACGAGGAGTTCGGCGGGGACCGGGGCTGGCCGGCCGGACTGCGCACCGCGGTCAAGAAACGCCACGAGCGGCGCGAACGGCAGGAGGAGCGCGCGGCCCTCGACCACGTGCTCGACGACCTGTCGAGCTACCTGCGCGACCTGGTGGTGGTCCAGGCTGGTGGGGGCAGCGACGTGCTGGTCAACCTCGACCACGAGCTCGAGCTGGCCCGCGACGTGCGCCGGCTCGACACCGGCCAACTGCTCGAAGCGCTGGACGCCGTCGCGCACTGCCGCCAGGCCCTGGAACGCAACGGCAACCCGCAACTGCAGCTCGAACGGTTGCTGCTGGTCCTGGCGGTGTCGCTGTTCGCCCGGCGCTGAGGGTCACACGTCGTGTTCGCGGGGCTC